>NZ_JBHXTC010000042.1:0-2933 GCF_042677605.1 Streptomyces sp. NPDC127106
CCCCCCCCCGGGGGGGGGGGCGCCCGCCGGGGCCGCCCGCCCCTTCCGCACGTCCCGGGTCGGCCTCCGCACCTCCCGGGACGCTCGCGTCACGTCCCGAGCGAGCGCAGGTCCTGGGCGTAGGTGCCCACCGCGTGCGCGATGACGTCGAGGTTGGTGTCGAAGGCCTTGAGGTCGATGTTCTTCAGGTCGTCGCCCGCCCCGTGGTAGTTCGGGTCGTACGCGGTGCCGGCCGTGCCGCCGTACCGCCTGGCTTGCTCCGCGGTCTTGACGCCCTCGGCTCCCGTGAAGGTGCCGCCGGCCGGGATGCCGTTGGCGATGAACGGGCCGTAGTCGGAGCGGCCGTCGAAGTCGGTGCCCTCGTGCGGCTTGCCCTTCCGGTCGAGGAAGCCGTTGATCAGCGCCTCGATCTGCGCCGATCCGGCCGGGCCGGGGCCGGCGCCCTGCTTGTCGGAGTCGTCGCCGTCGTAGACGAACTGCACCGGGTTCGGCGAGGCGATCATGTCGAAGTTCAGGTAGAGCGCGATGTCCTTCTTCTGCTGCTCGGACAGCTGCGCCACGTAGTGCCGGGAGCCGAGCAGGCCCAGTTCCTCCGCCGACCACCAGGCGAAGCGGACCTTGTGCGCGGGCTGCCTGCCCTTGCCGCGGGTCTCCTCGGCCAGCTTCAGGGCGACCTCCAGCAGGCCGGCCGAGCCGGAGCCGTTGTCGTTGATGCCCGGGCCTTCCTTGACCGAGTCCAGGTGGGCGCCGACGGTGACGATGCGGTCGGCGCGGCCGCCGCGGGTCTCGGCGATC
Organism: Streptomyces sp. NPDC127106; assembly: GCF_042677605.1. Classification (NCBI taxonomy): domain Bacteria; kingdom Bacillati; phylum Actinomycetota; class Actinomycetes; order Kitasatosporales; family Streptomycetaceae; genus Streptomyces; species Streptomyces sp. NPDC127106. Next base: position 796 of record NZ_JBHXTC010000042.1, read on the forward strand.
ACGTTGCGGGTGGTCTTCCTGAGGTGCTCCTGGTCCACCTCCAGGCGGACGCTGACCTCGCCCCGGCCCGCGGCCTCGGTCAGCGCCTGGCCGTCGGCGAGGGTGATGCCGGCGCTCGGGATGGTCCCTTCGGTGGGCGAGGAGAAGGAGCCGTGCACGGGAGTGGTGCCGCTGTGGTTGTAGACGATCAGGCCGATCGCGCCGGCCGCGGCGGCGGCCCGCTGCTTCTCGAAGAAGGTGCAGCTGCCCCGCTTGACCAGGGCGATCTTCCCGTTGAAGGCTCCGGCCGGGTAGTCGTCGGCGTCGCAGCCCGGGGTCTCGTCGACGCGGGCGAGGGCGAGGGGGGCGGTCAGGCCGCCGGCCGGGGTGGAGGGGGTGAGGCTGAAGGCGGCGGTGGTCAGCTCGCGCGGCTCCGCGCCGAGGACGGTGGTCTTCTCCGTCTTCGTGCGCGCCTCGTAGATGTCGAAGTCCTGGTAGGAGACCTGGTAGCCGGCCTTCTTCAGGGTGTCGTGGACGTAGGCGGCGGAGGCGGCGTGGCCGGGCGTGCCGGCGGCGCGGTTGCCGCCGTTGGCATCGGCGATCTGCTGGAACCTGGCCAGGTGGCGGTGGGCGCCGCGGGCGGTGACCTCCTCCACCAGCTCTTTGGCGAGGCGGCCGTCGTGCGGGCGGGCTGCCGCCGGGGCGGCGGCCAGCAGGACGGGTGCGGCGACGGCGGCGGCCGCGAGGGCGGCGAGGGCCGGTATCGACCGGCGGTGGCGGATGACGCGCACGGTGGTTCCCCCAGTTCGAAGTGCGGAATGCGTGTCCGTATATCGGGCACGACAGACCGCACCGTAACCGGCCGCCATTCGACAAATGGGGCGTTCCGGGATGTCGCAACACGGCCGCCACGGATTCGTCACACGGGTTCACAACCGGAACCTCGTCCGCTCCTCGGACAATGGATTGGACAAGCCTCGTGGGGTCGAACGCATGATGGCTTCACGCGCCCGCGTCGTACGCACCAAAAGGAGTCACCGTGAGGGTTGGAATCGTCGGAGCCACCGGCCAGGTCGGCGGAGTCATGCGCAGCATCCTCGCCGAGCGCAAGTTCCCGGTGGAGGAGCTGCGGCTGTTCGCCTCGGCCCGCTCCGCGGGCTCCACCCTGGAGTGGGAGGGCCGCGAGATCACCATCGAGGACGCCGCCACGGCCGACTACACCGGCCTGGACATCGTGCTGTTCTCCGCGGGCGGCGCCACCTCCAAGGCCCTCGCCGAGAAGGTCGCCTCGCAGGGCGCCGTCGTGATCGACAACTCCTCCGCCTGGCGCCGCGACCCCGAGGTCCCGCTCGTGGTCTCCGAGGTCAACGCCCACGCGATCAAGAACCGCCCCAAGGGCATCATCGCCAACCCGAACTGCACCACCATGGCCGCCATGCCCGTGCTGCGCCCGCTGCACGAGGAGGCCGGGCTGGTCTCCATGATCGCCACCACCTACCAGGCCGTCTCCGGCTCCGGCCTGGCCGGCGTCGCCGAGCTGCGCACCCAGGCCTGCGCGGTCGCCGAGCAGGCCGACCAGCTCGCCTTCGACGGCGAGGCCGTGGAGTTCCCCGAGCCGGGCGTCTACAAGCGCCCGATCGCCTTCAACGTGCTGCCGCTGGCGGGCTCGATCGTGGAGGACGGCTCCTTCGAGACCGACGAGGAGCAGAAGCTCCGCAACGAGTCCCGCAAGATCCTGGAGATCCCGGAGCTCAAGGTCTCCGGCACCTGCGTGCGCGTCCCGGTCTTCTCCGGCCACTCGCTCCAGGTCAACGCCCGCTTCGCCCGCCCGATCAGCGTGGAGCGCGCCTACGAGCTGCTGAAGGACGCCCCCGGCGTCGAGCTGTCGGAGATCCCGACCCCGCTGCAGGCCGCCGGCAAGGACGCCTCGTACGTGGGGCGCATCCGCGTGGACGAGACCGTCGAGCACGGTCTGGCGCTCTTCCTGTCGAACGACAACCTCCGCAAGGGCGCTGCCCTGAACGCGGTCCAGATCGCCGAGCTCGTCGCCGAGGAGCTCGGCCGGGCATGAACCGCCCCGGCCCCGGGGCGGACCGCCGGGTCCGCCCCCGGGCGGACCCGCGCACGACCGCCTGACGGTCACCCCACGACCGGGAATC
>NZ_JBHXTC010000042.1:2943-6488 GCF_042677605.1 Streptomyces sp. NPDC127106
GCGCGCGCGCCCGCCGCCGCCAGGCTCCGCCCCCCGCTCGCGCGGGGCGGCCCCGGGGGGGGGGGGGGCGGGTGCGGCGCGCGGCCCCCCCCCCCCGGGGGCCCCCCCGGGGCCGGACCCGGTCACGACCGCCTGACGGTCACCCCTCGACCGGGAATCCGCTCGTGTCGATCGAGAACTTCCGGCCGTCCGAGAGGTTCAGGTCGATGACCTCGCCGTGGGCGAATTCCGCCTTCCTGGCGTATCCGGTCGCACCCGCCCCTTCGTACAGGGTGCACGTGCGGGTGAAGGGATCGATGATCAGGTACGTGTCGATGCCGAAGCGGCTGTACGTGCCGACCTTGGTCACGTAGTCGTTGTCGTCCGACGGCGTGGAGACGACCTCGATGGCGGCGACCACGTCCATGAAGACGTACCGCTTGCCGCGCGGCTGGGCGTCCAGGTCGAGGATGGCGATGTCGGGTGCGAGCGAGGTCTCGCCCGGGAAGTCGATCCCCACGTCGAACACCAGCGGAACGTCCTCGCCGAGCGCCCTCTCCGCCTGCCGGATCACGCTGCGGATCGTGTGGGACCGGGCAGGGCTCTGCGGCGTCATGATCACCCTTCCGTCGATGATCTCGACGACATACCCCTCGATGCTGGTCTGGGCTTCCACGTCACGCCAGAGTCTGTCGAGCACGGTCACCGGTTACACCTCCGCCGTCGATTGCCCTGCGCTGCCAGCGTAGCCACGGCCCGTGGCGGTGGTGGCATGGAAAGATGACCAAGAACGTCACCATCGAAGGAGATGAACGCGTGCCTGGCACGAATCTGACCCGTGAAGAGGCTCGGCAGCGGGCGAAGCTGCTCAGCGTCGACTCGTACGAGATCGACCTCGACCTGAGCGGGGCGCAGGAGGGCGGTACGTACCCCTCCGTGACGACCGTGCGCTTCCGGTCCGCCGAGGCGGGCGCGGAGACCTTCGTCGACCTGGTCGCGCCGGCCGTGCACGAGGTCGTCCTCAACGGCACGTCCCTGGACGTGGCCGCCGTGTTCCGGGACTCGCGCATCACGCTGTCCGGGCTGCTCGCCGGGGACAACGAGCTGAAGGTCGTCGCGGACTGCGCGTACACCAACACGGGCGAGGGCCTGCACCGCTTCGTCGACCCGGTCGACCAGCAGGCCTACCTGTACACCCAGTTCGAGGTCCCGGACGCCCGGCGGGTGTTCGCCAGCTTCGAGCAGCCCGACCTGAAGGCGACGTTCCGGTTCACCGTGAAGGCCCCCGAGGGCTGGACGGTCATCTCGAACTCCCCGACGCCGGCCCCCGCCGAGGTCGAGGACAACGTCTGGCGCTTCGCGCCGACGCCGCGCATCTCCACGTACGTCACCGCCCTGATCGTGGGCCCGTACCACTCGGTGCACAGCACCTACGAGCGCAAGGACGGCCAGTCGGTGCCGCTGGGCATCTACTGCCGGCCCTCGCTGGCCGAGTTCCTGGACGCGGACGCGATCTTCGACGTGACGCGGCAGGGCTTCGACTGGTTCCAGGAGAAGTTCGCGTACGACTACCCCTTCGCCAAGTACGACCAGCTGTTCGTGCCGGAGTTCAACGCGGGCGCGATGGAGAACGCGGGCGCGGTCACCATCCGCGACCAGTACGTCTTCCGCTCGAAGGTGACGGACGCGGCGTACGAGGGCCGCGCCGAGACCATCCTCCACGAGCTGGCGCACATGTGGTTCGGCGACCTGGTCACCATGGAGTGGTGGGACGACCTGTGGCTGAACGAGTCGTTCGCGACCTACACCTCGATCGCCTGCCAGGCGTACGCCGAGGGCACGAAGTGGCCGCAGGCGTGGACCACGTTCGCCAACTCGATGAAGACCTGGGCGTACCGGCAGGACCAGCTGCCGTCCACGCACCCGATCATGGCCGACATCCGTGACCTGGACGACGTCCTGGTCAACTTCGACGGCATCACGTACGCCAAGGGCGCCTCGGTGCTCAAGCAGCTCGTCGCCTACGTCGGCACGGACGCCTTCTTCCAGGGCGTGCAGGCGTACTTCAAGGCGCACGCGTTCGGCAACACGCGCCTGTCCGACCTGCTGGGCGCGCTGGAGGAGACCTCCGGCCGCGACCTGGCGGCCTGGTCGAAGGCATGGCTGGAAACCGCCGGCATCAACGTCCTGCGCCCGCGGATCGAGACGGACGCGAACGGTCTCATCACCGCCTTCGCGGTCGCCCAGGAGGCCCCGGCGCTGCCCGCCGGCGCCCAGGGCCAGCCGACGCTGCGCCCGCACCGGATCGCGATCGGCCTGTACGACCTCGACGGCGGCAAGCTGGTGCGCACCGACCGGATCGAGCTGGACGTCGACGGCGAGCTGACCGAGGTGCCGGAGCTGGTCGGCCGTACCCGCCCGGCGGTCGTGCTGCTCAACGACGACGACCTGAGCTACGCGAAGGTCCGCCTCGACGAGGAGTCGCTGGCCGCGGTCACCGCGCACCTGGGCGACTTCACCGAGTCGCTGCCGCGGGCGCTGTGCTGGGCCTCCGCCTGGGACATGACCCGGGACGGCGAGCTGGCCACCCGCGACTACCTGTCCCTCGTCCTGTCGGGCATCGGCAAGGAGTCGGGCATCGGCGTCGTGCAGTCGCTGCACCGGCAGGTGAAGCTGGCGATCGACCTGTACGCCGACCCGGCGTGGCGCGAGCAGGGCCTCGCGGCCTGGACCGAGGCCACGCTGGAGCACCTGCGCGCCGCCGAGCCGGGCAGCGACCACCAGCTGGCGTGGGCCCGCGCGTTCGCGGCGACGGCCCGCACCGAGGGGCAGCTGACCTACCTGAAGGCGCTGCTGGACGGTGCGGCCGAGGTCGAGGGCCTGGTCGTGGACACGGAGCTGCGCTGGGCGTTCCTGGAGCGGCTGGCCGCGACGGGTGTCGTGGACGAGCCGGAGATCGCCGCGGAGCTGGAGCGCGACCGTACGGCGGCGGGCGAGCGCCACGCGGCGACGGCGCGGGCCGCGCGTCCGACCGCCGAGGCCAAGGCGGCGGCCTGGGCGTCGGTCGTGGAGTCCGCGGACCTGCCGAACGCGGTGCAGGAAGCGGTGATCGGCGGCTTCGTCCAGACCGACCAGCGCGAGCTGCTGGCCCCGTACACCGCCAAGTACTTCGAGATGATCAAGGGCATCTGGGAGAGCCGCAGCCACGAGATCGCCCAGCAGATCGCGATCGGCCTGTACCCGTCCCTCCAGGTCTCCGAAGCGACGCTGGCCGCGACGGACGCCTGGCTGGCCTCGGCCGAGCCGAACGCGGCCCTGCGCCGCCTGGTCTCGGAGTCCCGCGCGGGCATCGAGCGGGCCCTGAAGGCCCAGGCGGCCGACGCGGCCGCGGCCGGCGCCTGACGCCCGGCGCCGCGGCCCGTGACGTCCGACGTCTGACGCCGCCCGGCGCTGGACCCACCGGTGGCCCCGGCCGCGGGGGGGGGGGGGGGGCCCCGCGGCGGGGGGGGGGGGGGGGGGGGCCCCCCGCCCCCCGCCCCCCGGCAGCGCGGCCCCGACGCCACGCG
>NZ_JBHXTC010000042.1:6498-71310 GCF_042677605.1 Streptomyces sp. NPDC127106
GCGTGCGCCTCATAGATATTTTTTTTAGCCCCCGCGGGGGCCCCCGCGGGGGGGGCCCGCGGGGGGGGGGCGCGGGCCCCCCGGCGCGTGGTCAGGCGTGCGGGGAGGCCGTCCGCAACGCGACCACGTCCTGCAGGGCCCGTACCACCCGGGCCAGGGCCGGGGCGGACTCCGCTCCGCGGCGGGTGGCCGCGATGACGTGCCGGGTGGGGCGGTCGTGGGCGAGGACGCGGACCGCCACGCCCGCGGCCCGGCTCGACACCATGCGGGGGACCAGGGCCACGCCCATCCCCGCCTCCACCATGGACAGGATCGCGGTCCAACCGGCCGCCGTGTGCGCCTGCTCGGGGACGAAGCCGGCGGCCTCGCAGGCCGTGCGGGCGATCTCCTGCCAGGGGCCGCTGCCCCCGTAGATCCACGGGTCGCCGGACAGGTCCGCCAGCCTCAGGCCGGGCGCCTGCGCCAGCGGGTGGTCCGGCGGCAGGGCCACGTCGAGCGGGTCCTCCAACAGGGTGATCCGGGTGAACCGGGCGTCGCGCGCGGTCGGGGCGTGCGCCGCCAGCGACAGGGCCAGGTCGACCGTGCCGGCGGAGAGCAGCTCGTACGACTCCGCGGCCTCGGTTTCCCGGACCCGTACCTCCACCCCGGGGTGGGCGGCGCGCAGGGCCGCGACCGCGGGGACGACGAGCACCGGCACGGCGGTGGAGAAGGCGCCGATCCACACCTCCCCCGCGTCCCCGGCGAGGTAGCCGGCCAGCTCCGCGTCCGCCCGCTCCAGCTGGGCGAACACCGCGTCCGCGTGCCGCAGGACGAGCTGTGCGGCGTCCGTGAGGCGGACCCGGCGGCCGTGGGCCTCCAGCAGCGGTACGCCCAGCTGCCGGGCGAGGTTCGTCAGCTGCTGCGAAACGGCCGAGGGCGTCATGTGCAGCGCCTCGGCCGTCGCGGTCACGGTGCCCCGTTCGGCGAGGGTCCGCAGGATCCGCAGCTTCTTGATGTCCCACTCGGTCACGGGACGAACCTACCGCCGGGCCCCCAGGCCCACGCCGCCCAGGATCAGCGCCATGCACAGCAGTTCGGCCGGGCCGGTGCGCTCGCCGAGCAACAGCAGGCCGAGTCCGGCGACGCACACCGGCTGGAGGTAGTAGACGACGCCCGCGCGGGCCGCGCCGATGAGGGAGACGGCCCTGTTCCAGGCGAAGAAGGCCACTGCGGAGGACATGACGCCGACGTAGAGCAGCATCCCGGCGGTGCCGGGGGTGACCGCGAAGCCGCCCTGGAGCCGCAGCGAGACGGCGTACGCGGGCGCCAGCATCAGCGCGCCGAGGACGAAGGTGGTCAGGAGGAAGGCGAGCCCGCCGAGCTCCGCGGGCTTGCGCCGCAGCAGTGCGCTGTAGGTGGCGAACGACAGGGCGGCGGCGAGCATCCACAGGTCGCCGGCACCGAAGTCGAAGCTCAGGGAGCCGTCCCCGACGAGGAGCAGGACGCCGAGGACGGCGAGGAGCAGGCCGGTGGTGCGCCGGAGGCCGAGCCGTTCGCCGCCGAGGCGGGCGTACAGCGCCATGACGACCGGCGAGGCCGCCATGATCATGCCCATGTTGGAGGCGGAGGTGGTCAGTCCGGCCTGGTGGACGAGGGTGTTGTACAGGGCGACGCCGAACAGCGAGGCGAGGGCGGTGAAGCCGAGGTGCTCGCGGATCAGCGCCCGCTGCCGCCAGGCCTGCCGGGCGGCGAAGGGGGCCACGGCGACGGCGGCGATGATCCAGCGCCAGAAGACGGCCTGGACGGGCGGGACGCTGTCGGCCATGCCGCGGGTGGCGACGAAGCTGCCGGACCAGACGACCGTGGCGGTCAGGGCGAGGAGCACACCGAGCCCGGCGGGCCCGGAGGTCCCGGTGCCCTTGCTCGCTGCCCGGCCTGCGGGCGTGGTGGGGCGGGTGGTGCGGACCCGGTCCATGACGGCCACGGCGTGTCTCCCCCTCGGGGTCTGGTTCTCCGACTGCTGCGGGAGCTACCGTCGCACCCGTCCATCGGTCAGGTCCATCGAAACGTTTTGATCGTTCTTTTCAGTAGAACTGAAAGATCGGGAGGAGCCCGCCGCGGCCGGGGATGTGGCCGGGGCAGCGGCCGCCCGGGCGGCGAACAGCTGACCGGCCACGGTGGCTCCGAAGGCGATCGCCATGCCCAGCAGTTGTACGGGCGTCAGCGCCTGCCCGAGGGCCGCCCAGCCGATGACGGCCGCGGTGAGCGGGGACAGCGGTCCGAGCAGGGTGACCGAGGTGGCGGAGAGCTGCCCGATGCCGCGGAACCAGAGCCAGTACGCGATCCCGGTGTTGATCAGCATCATGTAGCCGTAGCCGAGGAGGGCGTTGCCGTCGAGGGCGGGCGGCGCTCCCTCGACGAGGAGCGCCACCGGGACGATGACCAGCCCGCCGGCCGTGAGCTGCCAGCCGGTCATGGCCAGCGGGCCGACGCCCTCGGGGCGGCCCCAGCGCTTGGTCATGACCGTGCCGGCGGCCATGGAGACGGAGGAGACGAGGCCGGCGGCGATGCCGACCGCGTCGAGCCGGGCCTCGGCGGTGAGGACGACCATGCTGACGCCGAACGCGGCCGTGACGGCGGCCAGTACGGTCCGCAGCCGCGCCCGCTCCCCGAGGAGCAGGGCGGCGAGCCCGACGACGAACAGCGGGCCGACCGAGCCGAGTACGGCGGCGACACCACCGGGCAGCCGGTACGCGGAGAGGAACAGCAGCGGGAAGAAGGCGCCGATGTTGAGCGTGCCCAGCACGGCGGCCCGTCCCCACCACCGGCCGGTGGGCAGGGTCCGGGACAGTGCGGTGAGCAGCAGCCCGGCGGGCAGGGCCCGCATGACGGCGGTGAACAGCGGCCGGTCGGGTGGCAGCAGCTCGGTGGCCACGGCGTAGGTGGAGCCCCAGGAGACGGGGGCGAGGGCGGTGAGGGCGACGGTGGCGAGGCGCTTCATGAGGGGTGACTCCTCGGTCGGTGAGGAACGCGGGTGGAAGTCCGACGGGGTGGTGAGGGGCGGGCGCCCGGTCAGCCGGCGGTCGGCGAGGCCGGGGCGGGCGCAGCACCGCCGGCGCCCCGGGTGGCCGCCGGCCCCTGGGCCAGGGGCGCGGTCGGCGGCTCGGCGTACACAGCCTCGGCCGGGAGGTGCCGCTCCAGGCGGACCAGGGCGAAGGCGGCGCCGACCGCGGCGACGGCGAGGAAGGCCCAGGGCAGCCGGCCGTCGACGGCCAGCAGGGCGGTGAACAGGGAGGGGGCGAGGGCGGTGGCCAGCGAGTAGGACAGCTGGTAGGTGGCGAGGTAGCGGCCGCGCACGGCCTCCGGGGCGGCGGAGACCGACAGGGCTCCGCCCGAGGGGCTGTGCACGAGCTCGCCCAGGGTGTAGACGACGACGATGGCCAGCAGGGCGACCAGGGTGGCGGTCTGCCCGGGGCGCAGCGTGCCGAGCACGATCTGCCCGGTGAAGGCGGCGGCGAAGAGCAGGGCCCCGAAGGCGGCCGAGCGGGTCCGGCGGGCTCCCGAGCGGCGGACCCGGCTCGCGACGAGGACGCCGATCCCGGCGCACAGCGCGGTGTTGACGGTGAACGCGGCTCCGGTGAGGGAGTCGGGGCCGTTCAGCCAGGTGGCGATGTAGAGCGGGAAGAGCACGGACAGGGCGGCGTAGCCCAGCGCGGTCAGGAAGTTGGCGGCGGTGAGCCCGAGGAAGGGCCGGTCGCGCAGCACCGTCCGGTACCCGGCGGATGCCCGCGGGGCACTGCCCGCCGGGGCGCCGACCGGGGCGCCGGCCGCGGGGCGGACCCGGGCGACGAGCAGCCCGGCGAGGGCGAAGGCGAAGGCGTTGCCCCAGGCGGTATGGGTGAAGGCGGAGGTCCCCCAGAAGGCCAGCACGCCGGAGACGATCAGGGCGCCCGCGCCCATGCCGGCGTTCTGCAGGGCCCGGAGGGAGGCCTGGAGCCGGTCGCGGGCGGAGCCGAGCGCCACCTCGCCGATGAGGGACTGCTGGACCACGGGGAAGGAGCGATCGGCCACGGCGGTGACGAGGGCGACGGCGGCGAAGGCGGGCAGCGAGTCGGCGAACGGGTAGAGCGCGAAGCCGACGGCGCGCAGGGCGTAGAGCACCAGGTTGGCCCGCTTGGCGCCGAACCGGTCGACTGCGGAACCGGCGAGCGGCATGAACGCGAGCCCGGCGAGCCCGGTGGCGGTCAGGACGAGCCCGACGAGGGCGAAGGAGAGCCCGGTGACGTGGTGGAAGAAGACCAGCGAGAACGGCACGTACATGCCGATGCCGACGGCACTGATGCCGACGCCGACGAGCAGCGACCGCTCCCCCGCGACGCGCTCCCCCCGCGTCCCCGCCCCTGTCCTTGCGCTGGCCCCTGCCATGGATTCCCCCCGAGTAGGTCGATGGCAAGTAGCTTACCCCTAAGCTACTTTTCGTCAAGCAACTTTCTTGCGAACGATCAGGGAGAGACCGGATACTGCCGCCATGACCACCGAGGCCAACAAGGACGCCGTCGACGCGATCATCAACCAGTGGGCCGCGGTGCGGCCGGACCTGGAAACCGCCCCCATGGAACTCTTCGGGCGCATCTACCGGATCGCCCGGGCCATGGGGGACGCGACCGAGCGGGCCTACGCCCGCTACGGGATCTCACGCGGCGAGTTCGACGTCGTGGGGACGCTGCGCCGCTCCGGCGCGCCCTACACCCTCTCGCCGCGGCAGCTGTCGGCCACGCTCATGCTCACGACGGGCGGCATGACGGGCCGCCTGGACAAACTGGAGAAGGCCGGACTGCTCTACCGCAAGCCCGACCCGTACGACCGGCGGGGACTCCAGGTCGTGCTCACCGACCGCGGGCGCGCCCTCGTCGACGAGGCCGTCAGCGCCGGCCTGGAGGTGCAGCGCGCCGCGGTGACCGGGCTGACCGAGGAGGAGGTCGCCATCCTCAGCGGCCTGCTGCGCAAGCTGCTCGCCGGCCTCTAGCGGAGCACCGCCCGGCCGCCACAGCCGGATCCGGTGACCGGTGCCGGTCCCGGAGCCGGATCCGGAGCCGGAGCCGGAGCACGACAAGGCGCCGGAGGTCCGCACGGGAGCCGATGCGCATCGCATCGGCCCGCGGACCTCCGGCGCCCCGGAAGTCTTGGATACTGCCGGTCCCGGACGGGACCGGCTGCTAGGCCTGCTTCTTCTGCGGCCGGTCGGACTTGTCGAGGACCATCACGAGACCCGTGATGACCAGGAACAGCGCGATCGGCAGGAACACGAACCAGCCGAGGGTCGCGGCCACGCTCAGGCTCGATCCCGGGTCGTCGCCGTCGTCGCGGGTCAGCGCGAGCGCGGGAGACGTCATCAGCAGCATCATCAGCGCCGATCCGGCCGTGACGGCTCCGGCGCGCAGGGCGTTCTTCTTGTCCACGGTGCAAACGTAGCGAACACCTAAACGCAGCGCGCGCCCGGGGGTGCCGTACGGGCGCGCGCGCCCTCCCGCACCGCGCTCAGCAGGGCGTTCGCGCGGGGCGAGGCGGCCAGCTCCTCCAGGGTCAGCGGCCGTCCCGCCGCATCCGCGAGCGGCAGCCGCCAGTTGGGGTACTGGTCCCAGGTCCCCGGCAGGTTCTGCGGCCGCCGGTCGCCGACCGCGTCCGGCAGCCATACGCCGACCAGCCGCGCCGGGGTGCGCAGCAGGAACCCGTACAGGGCCGCGACGGCGGCCTCCTCGCCCTTGGTGTCCAGGCCGAGCTCCGCGAGGGCGTCCAGCCAGCGGGCGGTGTTGGCGGTGTCCTCGGCCCGCTCCTGCTCGACCGGGCGGGTCAGCAGACCGAGCCGGTCGCGCAGTTCGACGTGGCTGCCCGCCAGCTTGGCCGCGGAGGGCGGCAGATCGTGGGTGGTGGCGGTGGCCAGGCAGTCGGCCCGCCAGGCCGCGGGCGGCAGCGGCTCCCCGTCGCCCGCCCAGTCCCGCTCGAACCACAGCACGGAGGTGCCGAGCACCCCGCGCCGCGCCAGTTCCCGGCGCACCCCCGGCTCCACCGTCCCGAGGTCCTCGCCGATGACCAGGGCGCCCGCCCGGTGCGCCTCCAGCACGAGGAGGGCCAGCATCGCCTCCCCGTGGTACGACACGTACGCGCCCTCCGCGGGCGACGCGCCCTCCGGGATCCACCACAGCCGGAACAGGCCCATCACGTGGTCGATGCGCAGCGCCCCGGCGTGGCGGAACACCCCGCGCAGCAGCTCCCGGAACGGCGCGTACCGGGTCGCCGCCAGCCGGTCGGGGCGCCACGGCGGCAGGCCCCAGTCCTGGCCCCGCGCGTTGAAGGCGTCCGGCGGCGCGCCGACGCTGAGGTGCTCGGCGTACAGGCACGAGCCGAAGACGTCCGAACCGTTCGGGTGCACCCCGACGGGCAGGTCGTGGACGATGCCGACCGCCATGCCGGCCCCGCGGGCGGCCTCCTGGGCGGCGGCGAGCTGGCCGTCCGTCAGCCAGACCAGCCAGCGGTGGAAGTCGGCCCGCCCCTTCGGGTCCTCGCCGGCGCGCCCGGCGCACCAGGTCGCGTGGACGTCCAGGGCCGGCCCCTGCCGGGCGCAGAACTCGCGGTAGGCGGTCTCCCGTTCGGGGGCGCGCGGGACGGCGTACAGCAGCTCCAGGGCGGCCCGCTTGAGCTCCCAGACGGCGTCCCGGTCGATCAGGGCACCCTTCTCCAGCACCTCGCGGCGCAGGGCGGCGCCGCGGGAGGCCAGCGCGGCGAGGGCCTCGCGGTCGGGGCAGTCGGCCCACTCGGGGACGTCCTCGATCCGCAGGTGCACGGGGTCGGGGAAGCAGCGCGAGGACGGCCGGTACGGGGACGGGTCGGTCGGCGTCCCGGGCACGGCCGCGTGCAGCGGGTTGACCTGGATGAACCCGACCCCGTGGGTGCGGCCTGCCCAGCGGGCCAGGTCCGCCAGGTCGCCGAGGTCGCCCATGCCCCAGGAGCGGTCCGAGAGCAGGGAGTACAACTGGACGAGCAGCCCGTGGGCCCGCTCGGGCGCGGCCGGGGCCCGCTCCGGGGCGACGATCAGCGTGGCGGCGCCGGTGCGGCCGTCCGGGGTCTCGGCATGGAGCCGGTGCACGCCGAGCGGGGGCACGGTCCCGGAGTCGGGCCGCCACTCGGCCGCGGCCCCCGGCCCGCCGTCCCCGCCGGCCGCGCCGTCGTCCTCCAGCTCCAGCCGGAAGCGCGTGCCCGGCGGCAGTGCGGCCGGCTCGGCGGGCGGCGCGGATCCGGCCCACCACACCAGCACGCGCGGCAGCAGCCGCTCCGCCGCGGCCCGTTCCGCCTCGATGCGCGCGATGCGGACGGCATCCGGGGTGTCGGCGCACACCCCCAGCAGGCCGAGCACCGCGATGACCGTGGCATCCGGGACCCGGACGGTGACGCCCTCGGAGGGCTGGTAGGTGGTGGCGACGCCGTGCAGCGCCGCGAGCCGGGCGAGGTCGTCCATGCGTGTCCCTGGGTCGGTGGAAGGAGTGTTCGGCGGCTAGTCGCCGGCGGCGGCTGCCGCGGCGGGCGTGGTCGGCTCGCTCGTCAGCGGCGCCTCGCCGACGAGCGGGGGCTCGCTGGTCAGCGGTGCGTGTGCGGCGCCGACGAGCGGGGGCTCACTGGTGAGGGGTCCCTCGGCGGGCCCGGCCTGAGCCGGCAGGTGCGCCAGGAGCGGGACCCGGCGCGCTGCCGTGCCGGCGTGTCCGGTACGGGCGGCGGCGGGTGCGGAAGCGGGCGGGACGGCGGCGGTGACGGTGACGGCGTTGGAGAGGTTGGAGGCGTTGACGGCGTTGACGGCGTTGTCCACGGGGCGAGGGCCTTCCTTTGTCCGTACGGGCGGTGAGGACGGGTCAGCATCAGGGAACAACGCCGTTCGACACCGCAGCCATACCCAGCGAACGGCCCGGCATTCCTGGCGGTTCCGGGGCAGAACACCCGCCCGCATTGACACTCCGCCCACGCGGGTGGTGGGCTCGGGCTCGTTCGTACGAGCGGGGGAGCAGGCGGGACGAGGAGGCTTCGTGCAGCTCAGGGGCAGGAAGCGGACCATGGCGGCGGCCATTGCCGTCATCGGGGCGCTGGTGGGCGGTGCGGTGGTCGCCGGACCGCTGGGCTCCCTGGTGGCGTCCAGCGCGCCGGACGCGGCAGGCGGCCCCGGCCCGGGCGTCGGCACCGGCAACGGCGCGGCCGCCGGCCCCGGAGGCGCGCCGTCCGGTGCGGCCGCCGGCCCGCTGCTCGACCCGGGCGCGACCGTGCAGCGCACCGCCGCCGAAGGGCCCGCCGTGTGGCCGCGGCCGCAGTCGATGACCGCCGACCCGGCGCGCGAGGTCCCGCTGGACGGCCAGGCCGTCCTGGTCGCGGCGCCCGACGCCGACCCGTACGCGGTCGACGCGGTCCGCACCGCCCTGCGCGAGGCGGGCGTCCGCATCCTGCACGAGCCGGGCCCTGGGGCGCCGCTGCCCGAACGGGGCACCGTCGTACGGCTGGACGGCCCCGGCGCCGACGAGGCGCTGCGGGCGCTGGGCGCCACCGAGGCCGGGGACCTGCCCCGCGGCGGCTACCGGCTGGCCGTCGGCAAGGTCGCGGGCCGGGACACGGTCGCGCTGGCCGGCGTGGGCGAGGACGGGCTGTTCCACGGGGCGCAGACGCTGCGCCAGCTGCTGGCGGCGGGCGGGGCGAAGGTGCCCGGCGTACGGGTGCGGGACTGGCCGGCCGCGCCGGTCCGCGGGATCACCGAGGGCTTCTACGGGCAACCGTGGACGCAGGAGCAGCGGCTCGCACAGCTGGACTTCATGGGCCGCACCAAGCAGAACCGGCTGTTGCTGGCGCCGGGTGACGACCCGTACCGCACGACGGACTGGCGCGCGGAGTACCCGCGCGCGCAGCAGGACGAGTTCCGGGAGCTGGCCGAGCGGGCCCGCGCCAACCGGGTCGTGCTGGGCTGGGCCGTGTCGCCCGGACAGTCGATGTGCCTGGCCTCGGCCGCCGATCGGGCGGCCCTGGCGCGCAAGCTGGACGCCATGTGGGAGCTGGGCTTCCGCGCGTTCCAGGTGCAGTTCCAGGACGTCAGCTACTCGGAGTGGGGCTGCCGGGCCGACCGGGTCCGGTACGGGACGGGCCCGGCGGCGGCCGCCAGGGCCCACGCGGAGGTCGCGGGGGAACTCGCCGCGCACCTGGCCGCACGGCATCCGGGCGCGGCCCCGCTGTCGCTGCTGCCGACGGAGTACCACCAGAACGGCGCGACGAAGTACCGCACCGCCCTGGCCGACCGGCTCGACGAGCGGGTGGAGGTCGCCTGGACGGGCGTGGGCGTGGTGCCGCGGACGATCACCGGCAAGGAACTGGCCGGGGCCCGCAGCGCCTTCGGCCAGCACCCGCTGATCACCATGGACAACTACCCGGTCAACGACTGGGACCCGGGCCGGATCTTCCTCGGCCCGTACACGGGACGCGAGCCGGCGGTCGCGGGCGGCTCGGCCGGGCTGCTGGCCAACGCCATGCAGCAGGCCTCGCTCTCCCGGATCCCGTTGTTCACCGCCGCGGACTTCGCCTGGAACCCCGGCGGCTACCGGGCCGGGGACTCCTGGGCGGCCGCCGTCGCCGAGCTGGCGGGCCCCGACCAGCGGGCCCGCAAGGCCATGGCCGCGCTGGCCGGCAACACGGCCTCGTCGGCCCTGGCCCTGCCCGAGTCGGCGTACCTGCGCCCGCTGGTGGACGAGTTCTGGCAGGCCCGCGGCACCGGCGACGCCGCGGCCGGGGAGCGGCTGCGGGCGGCGTTCACCGCCATGCGGGAGGCCCCCGACCGGCTGCCCGGCCTGGCCGGCGAGGCCGGGCCGTGGCTGTCGCGGCTGTCGGCGTACGGGAAGGCGGGCGAGCTGGCGGTGGACCTGCTGCGCGCCCAGACCCGCGGGGACGGGGCGGCCGCCTGGCGGACCTCGCAGGCGCTGGCGGAGGCCCGCCGGCAGCTGGCCGAGCCGGACGCCGCCGGGCGCGTCGACAAGTCCGTGCTGGACGCCTTCCTGGCGAAGGCGGTGGCGGAGTCGGACGCCTGGACGGGTGCGGCCCGGCAGACGGGCACCGCGTCGCGGGAGCCGGGCGCCTGGACGGTCCGGCTGGACGCGGCCCGGCCGGTGTCGGCGGTGACGGTCATGACGAACCCGCTGCCGGAGGGCACGCGGGGCGCGGCCGTGGAGGTGCACGTGCCGGGCGAGGGCTGGCGCAAGGTGGCCCAGGCGGCGGCGTCGGGCTGGACCCAGGCGGACGTCGGCGGGGTGGCCGCGGACGCGGTCCGGCTGTCGTGGGCCGGGGACGACCCGGTGGTGCACCGGGTGGTGCCGTGGCTGGCGGACGGACCGGAGGCGGCGTTCGAGCTGCCGGAGTCGGTGGACGTGGAGATCGGCGGGGCCGCGAAGACGGTCACCGCGGAGGTGTCGGCGCTGCGGCCCGGCGAGGTGCGGGGGCCGCTGACGGCGACGGCGCCGCAGGGCGTCGCCGTGAAGCTGCCGGCCGAGGCGAAGGCGCCGCGCGGCACCCGGGTCCAGGTGCCGGTGGCGGTGACGGTCCCGGCGGGCACGCCCGCGGGCAGCTACCGGGTGCCGGTGGCGTTCGCGGGGCAGACCCGGGTGCTCACGGTCCGCGCCGTCCCGAAGACGGGCGGCCCGGACCTGTTCCGCTCGGCGAAGGCCTCCTCGTCGGGGGACGAGACCCCGGCGTTCCCGGCGTCGGCGGCGGTGGACGGGAACGCGGCGACGCGGTGGTCCTCCCCGGCGGCGGACGGCGTGTGGTGGCAGGCGGAACTCGCGTCGCCGGCCCGGATCGGGCTGCTGGTGCTGCACTGGCAGGACGCGTACCCGTCGGCGTACCGCGTGGAGACCTCCACGGACGGGTCGTCCTGGCGCCGGGCGGCGACGGTGACGGGCTCCCGGGGCGGGCTGGAATCCGTCCGCCTGGACCCGGCTGACGCCCGGTTCGTCCGGGTCACCTGCGAGAAGCGCGCGACGAAGTACGGCTGCAGCCTGTTCTCGGCGGAGGCCTACGCCGTCGTCCGCTGACCGGCAGCCACGGCCGGATCCGGGCGTTTCGGCCGGATCCGGTCTGGCACCGGCGCCGGGCGGCGGGCCAGACTGGGGATCATGGAAACCACGGTGTCCGTCGGCAACGGCGAGGTCTGGGCAGAGGATTCGGGCACGGCCGCGGCAGGGGAGGCCGGCGGGCTGCCGCTGGTCCTGCTCCATCCCGGTGTCGCCGACTCGGCGGTGTGGGACCCGGTGCTCCCGACCCTGACCGCGCGGCACCGGGTGATCCGCTACGACGCCCGCGGCTTCGGCCGCTCGCCCGCGCCGACCGCCCCGTACTCCCAGGTCGAGGACCTCACCGCGGTCCTCGACCACTTCGGGCTGGACCGTGCCGTGCTGGTCGGCTCCAGCATGGGCGGCTCCACCTCGATCAGCCTGGCCCTGGCCGCCCCGGAGCGGGTGGCGGGCCTCGCCCTGTTCGTGCCCGGGGTCACCGGCTACGACGGGCTGATGGCGCCCGGGTTCTTCGAGCGGGTGGGCGAGCTGGCCGCCGCCGGTGACCTGGAGGGCATCGTCCGGCTCGGACTCGGCCTGTGGGGGCTGGCCGGCGGCGGCACCCCCGAGGCGGATCCCGTCGCGGCCGACCTGCTCAGGGCGGTGCTGCCCGCCTGGTTCGCCAGTGCCGGGCTGCAGCGGGAGGACGCTCCCGCCTTCGACCGGCTCGGGGAGATCACCGCTCCGGCGCTGCTGGCACTGGGCGAGCAGGACCGGGTCGAGGTCGTGCGGTGCAACGAGGAGATGGCGGCCCGGATCCCCGGCTGCAGCCTGGTCCGCCTGGCCGGTTCCGACCACTACCCGACGCTGCGCGAGCCGGAGGCCGTCACCCGCCTGATCGAGGAGCTCCACGCCGAAGCGGCCCGCTGACCGGAGCGGCGCACCGCGCGAGGGCCCCGGCGGCCGGCCGGGGCCCTCGCGCGTGCCCGGACCGCCGCGCTAGGAAACGGCGGCGGCGGCGCCGATGCGGTCCAGTGCGTCGTCCGCACCGTACGGCTGGAGGTACGGCATCCAGCGGGGATCCCGGTGCCCGGTCCCGATGATCCGCCATGCGAGCCCCGACGGCGGGGCCGGCTGGTGGCGCAGCCGCCAGCCCAGGTCGACCAGGTGCCGGTCGGCCTTGACGTGGTTGCACCGCCGGCACGCGGCGACCACGTTGTCCCACACGTGCTGCCCGCCGCGGCTGCGCGGGATGACGTGGTCGACGCTCGTGGCGACGCCGCCGCAGTACATGCAGCGACCGCCGTCACGGGCGAACAGCGCGCGACGGGTGAGTGGAACGGGCCCCCGGTAGGGGACCCGCACGAAGCGCTTGAGCCGTACCACGCTGGGAGCGGGGACGACCCGGGTTGCACTGTGCAGAAAGGCGCCGGATTCCTCCAGGGAGACTGCCTTGTTCTCCAGGACGAGGACGAGCGCGCGGCGGAGCGGTACGACGCCGAGCGGCTCGTACGACGCGTTGAGGACCAGGACGTGCGGCACGGACTGCCTCCTTGTACGCCGGCGGCGCGTGGCTCGCGCCGGGACGATCTGCTCTCCAGTCTCTCCTTACGGCTGGTCGAAGCGCCACCACGCGCCCGTAACGGGTCGGAGGTGTTTTCAACCACACTTCCTTCATCCCCAGGTGAACCTGGTCTCTCCCTCGAACAAGGCAACGGGGTCACGGGAATGCCCCGTTAGTGTGGATGGCCTGCCCGGCACACCCCTTTCACGGGCAGACCGCTATACCTGGAGGTTCCCGCCGTGCCCTGGCCCGCCGCCCTGTTGCCCCTGGCAGCCCCCGCCCCGGACCCCGCCGCGTCGGTGAAGGAGGCCCACGAGAGCGTCACGAACGCCGCCAGTTTCATCGAGGAGAACTGGGCCGGGTGGCTGTACCTGGGCCTGAAGATCCTCCTGATCCTGGTGATCGCGGCCGCACTCCGCTCCCTGGTCCGCAAGTCGCTGACCAAGCTGATAACCAGGATGAACCGGGGCGCCGAGGCCGTCGAGGGCATGGCGCTCGGCGGTCTGCTCGTCAACGCGGAACGGCGCCGGCAGCGGTCCGAGGCGATCGGGTCGGTCCTGCGTTCGGTGGCTTCGTTCCTGATCCTGGGCACGGCGAGCCTGATGGTGCTCGGCGCCCTGGGCCTCAATCTGGGCCCGCTCCTCGCGAGTGCGGGTGTGGCCGGTGTGGCGATCGGTTTCGGCGCCCGGAACCTGGTGACGGACTTCCTGTCCGGCGTGTTCATGATCCTTGAGGACCAGTACGGCGTCGGCGACAAGATCGACGCGGGGGTGGCCTCGGGCGAGGTCGTCGAGGTCGGCCTGCGCGTGACCAAGCTGCGCGGCGACAACGGTGAGATCTGGTACGTCCGCAACGGCGAGATCAAGCGGATCGGCAACCTCAGCCAGGGCTGGGCGACCGCGGGCGTGGACATCCAGGTCAAGCCCACGGAGAGCCTGCCCCGGATCCGCGAGGTGGTCGATGCCATCTCCGCCCGGATGGCCAAGGAGACCCCGTGGGACGAGCGGCTGTGGGGTCCGGTCGAGGTGCTGGGTCTGGAGGAGGTGCTGCTGGCCTCCATGACCGTGCGCGTGTCGGCGAAGACGATGCCGGGCCAGCAGTTCGCCGTCGAGCGCGAGCTGCGCTGGCGGATCAAGGAGGCCTTCGACGAAGCGGGCATCGGGATCATCGGCGGGCTGCCGCCCGCGGACGAGGAGGAGGCTGCGGCGGACCCGGCGGCGTCCGTGGCCCCGCCGTCCGCTCTGGCCAACCCGGCGTCCCCGCAGGCCCAGGCCGCGGCCCCAATCCCGGCGCCGGCCGCGTCCGGCTCTCCGCGCATCACGAAGTAGCCGGGGAACCCGGGAAGACTGCCCCTGCAGGCCACGGCCTGCGGGGGCAGTCCCGTTGACAGGCGTCAAAAACCGACAGGAAACTTAACTGACAGTTCCCGGACGAGAGCGAGCGCCCGTGGCCGGCACGTCCTCCCGCACACCTCCCGGCCGGCCCCCCGACCCGGGCTCCGGAACGCCCGGTCCCGGAACGCCCGGTCCCGGAACGCCCGGTCTGCTGCGCGCCATGAACGACCGCGCCGCGCTCGACCTGCTGCTGGCCCACGGCCCCCTGTCCCGTGCCCGGATCGGCGACCTCACCGGCCTCTCCAAGCCCACCGCCTCGCAGCTACTGGCCCGCCTGGAGGCCGCCGGGCTCGTCGTGGCCGCCGGCACCACCGCCGGCCGCCCCGGCCCCGCCGCCCAGCTGTACGCGGTCGATCCGCACGCCGCACGCGTCGCCGGTGTGGACGTCACCCCGGGCCGTGTCGTCGCGGCCGTCGCCGGCCTCACCGGCGAGGTGATCGGCAGCCACGCGCTCCCCTATTCCGAGGGCGTCGGGGCCGCCGGCGCCGCCGACCAGGTCACCCGGGCCCTGGACCGGGCCCTCAAGGCCGCCGGACTCCACCGCTGCGACCTCCACCGCGCCGTCATCGCCACCCCGGGATCCTTCGACCCGCGTACTGGAGTCCTGCGCCACGCCGACCACCTTCCGCGCGGCTGGCACTCCCCCACCCTCCGGGAGGAGCTGGCGGCGGCCCTGCCGGTGCCGGTCGCGTACGAGAACGACGTCAACCTCGCCGCCATCGCCGAACAGCGGCTCGGCGCGGCCCGCGGTCACCGGGACTTCGTCCTGCTGTGGAACGAGGAGGGCCTCGGCGCCGCCCTGGTGCTCGGCGGCCGGCTGCACCGCGGCTCCACCGGTGGCGCGGGCGAGGTCGGGTTCCTGCCCGTGCCCGGGCACCCGCTGGTCCGGCAGGCCGCCCGGCTGGGCTCCGGCGGCTACCAGGCGCTGGCCGGAGCGCAGGCCGTGCCGGAGCTGGCGGCCGAGCTGGGCATGGTCCTGCCGCCCGCGGTCCCGGCCGGGGAGCCCGTCGGGGCGGCCGTGGCACTGCTCCGGCAGGCCGCCGCGCACCCCGAGGGCGCGCAGCTGCGGCTGCTCCGGCGGTACGCCACCGCACTGGCGACCGGTCTCGCGTCGCTGGTGGCCGTACTGGACCCGGAGGTCGTGGTCCTCTCCGGCGCGGTGAACGACGCCGGCGGGGACGTCCTGCGCGAGCTGCTCGCCGCCGAGCTCGCCGACCTCGCCCCGTCCCGGCCCCGCCTGGTGCCCGGGACCGTACGCGAACGCCCCGTCCTGCGCGGTGCGCTGGAGAGCGCCCTCGCCGCCACCCGCGACGAGGTCTTCGACACCACCCGCCGCTGACCCCTTCCCGCTCGCCCGCAGGGCATTCTTCGAAGCGTCACCCGACCCGTGCTCGACCCGACTGAAAGGCCGGCGACCGTGACCATGAAACTCGCAGTGGTGGGCGGCGGTTCCACCTACACCCCCGAGCTGATCGACGGCTTCGCCCGGCTGCGCGACACCCTGCCGGTCGGCGAGCTGGTACTGATCGACCCCGCCGCCGAGCGGCTCGGACTCATCGGCGCGCTGGCCCGGCGGATCTTCGCCCGGCAGGGCCACCCGGCCGAGGTCACCACCACCGGCGATCTCGACGCGGGCGTCGAGGGCGCCGACGCGGTCCTGCTCCAGCTGCGCGTCGGCGGCCAGGCGGCCCGGCTGGGCGACGAGACCTGGCCGCTGGAGTGCGGCTGCATCGGGCAGGAGACCACCGGCGCCGGTGGGCTCGCCAAGGCGCTGCGCACGGTCCCGGTGGTCCTCGACATCGCCGAACGGGTCCGGCGGACCAACCCCGACGCCTGGATCATCGACTTCACCAACCCGGTCGGGATCGTCACCCGGGCCCTGCTGCGGGCCGGGCACAAGGCGGTCGGACTGTGCAACGTGGCCATCGGGTTGCAGCGGAGGTTCGCGGCGCTGCTGGGCCTGGCGCCCGCCGACCTCCACCTGGACCACGTCGGCCTCAACCACCTCACGTGGGAGCTGGGGGTGCGCCGGGGTGGCCCGGCCGGGGAGGACCTCCTGCCGGGGCTGCTCGCCGACCACGGGGAGGCCGTCGCCGCCGAGCTGCGGCTGCCGCACGCGGTGCTGGACCGGCTCGGCGCGGTGCCCTCGTACTACCTGCGGTACTTCTACGCCCACGACGAGGTGGTGCGGGAGCTGGGCGGGAAGCCGTCGCGGGCCGCCGAGGTGGCCGCCATGGAACGGGAGCTGCTCGCGCTGTACGCCGACCCGGCGCTGGACGAGAAGCCGGCCCTGCTGGCCCGGCGGGGCGGGGCCTTCTACTCGGAGGCGGCCGTGGACCTGGCGGCGGCCCTGCTCGGCGACGGCAACGGCGCTGGCGCTGGCGCTGGCGGCCCGGGCAGCCCGGGCCGCCCGGGCCGCCCGTCGGCGGGCTCCGTGCAGGTGGTCAACACGCTCAACAACGGGACGCTGCCGTTCCTGCCGGACGACGCGGTCGTCGAGGTGCAGGCCCGCGTCGACCGGTCCGGGCCGGTGCCGCTGGGTGTGCCGCGGCTGGACCCGCTGTACGCCGGGCTGATCGGGCACGTGACGGCGTACGAGGACCTGGCGCTGGACGCGGCTCTGCGCGGGGGCCGGGAGCGGGTGTTCCGGGCGCTGCTGGCGCATCCGCTGGTCGGCCAGTTCGACCGGGCCGAGGGGCTGACGGACCGGCTCCTCGCGCACAACAAGGACTACCTGCCGTGGACGTGAGCAGGCCGCCCGCCGGGGTGCGGGCCGCGGTCCTCGCCATCGACGCGGGCAACAGCAAGACGGACGCGGCCCTGGTCGGCGCGGACGGCCAGGTGCTGGGCACCGGGCGCGCCGGCGGCTTCCAGCCGCAGCTCGCCGGGATCGGCGCGGCCGTGGACGTACTGGAGCAGGCCGTCGCGCAGGCCGCCGGAGCGGCCTGGCCGTCCGGGGCGGGCGGGGCCTCCGGGGCGGGCGGGGGGACGGCCGGTCTCCCGTACGCCGACACGGTCTCGGCCTGCCTGGCCGGCGCCGACTTCCCGGTGGAGGAGCAGCAGCTCGCCGACGCGATCGCGGCCCGCGGCTGGGGCGCGGCCACGCAGGTCCGCAACGACACCTTCGCGATCCTGCGGGCCGGGCTCCCGGCGGGCCGGCCGCCCCGCGGTGTCGCGGTGGTGTGCGGGGCCGGCATCAACTGCGCGGGCATGCTGCCCGACGGGCGCACCGCCCGGTTCCCGTCCGTCGGCACGATCTCCGGCGACTGGGGCGGCGGGGGCGGCCTGGCCCGGGAGGCCCTGTGGTCGGCTGCGCGGGCCGAGGACGGCCGGGGCGGGCCCACCGGGCTGGCGGCGGCGCTGCCGGGCCACTTCGGGCTGGGCTCCATGGCCGCCCTGATCGAGGCGCTGCACCTGGGGCACCTGGCGCAGCGGCGGATCCACGAGCTGGTGCCCGTGCTGTTCGAGGTGGCTGCGACCGGCGACCGGGTGGCCGCCGCCCTCGTGGAGCGGCAGGCGGAGGAGGTGGTGACCCTGGCGTACGTGGCGCTGGCCCGGCTGGACCTGCTCGCACAGGAGGTTCCGGTGCTGCTGGGCGGGGGCGTGCTCACCGCCGGGCATCCGCAGCTGGACGGGCCGATCAGAACCGGGCTCGCCGAACGGGCGCCGCTGGCCCGGGTGTCGGTGGTCGCGGCTCCGCCCGTGCTGGGGGCCGCGCTGCTGGGGCTGGAGGCTGTGGGGGCGCCGCCCGCAGCCCACGCGGAACTGCGTGCCCATTTCGGGTGAACCTGCCCGCGGCGGCCCGGCGTCTGGAACCGTGACGGGCGGGCAGACGTATCGACGGTGAAGGGGAGCGGAGAGGGCGGGGGCGCGTCGGGGGGCGCGTACGGGGCGGTTCGTGCGGGATCCGGCACCGGGTGCTGTGATCGACCGTCCTTCCGGCCATACTGCTTCGAAGCATTTCAGGCACCGAGGGGCAGCACCGAGGGGGAGGTCAGGGTGGCCATCACATCACGCGCGCACGCGCCCGGCAGCGACGCCGCCGGGCCGGCTGCGGGTCCGCCCGCGGCACCCCCGGACGGTCCGGCCCGGCCCGGTACCGCCTGGGCCGAGGGCGTGGAGCGGCTGCGTGCCGCCGCCACGACCGAGCCCGGCCGGCTGCGCATCATCGGCGCCGTACTGGCCGCACTGGTGCTCCTGTTCGGCGTGGTGACCGTGTGGGAGGTGTCCGACCGGGTCGCCGCCGCGGACGACGTGGTGGGCCGCAGCCAGCCGCTGAGCGCGGACGCGGCGAACATCTACCGTTCCCTCGCGGACGCGGACACGGCCTCCTCCAGCGGCTTCCTGGCGGGAGCGGACGAGCCGCGCGAGGTCCGCAAGCGGTACGAGGAGGACATCGCGGGCGCCTCCCGGCTGCTGGTGAGCGCGGCCGCCAACACCGCGGCGGACGAGGACTCCCGCAAGCAGATCGCCCTGCTCGGCGAACAACTGCCCCGCTACACCGGGCTCATAGAACAGGCACGGGCCACCAACAAGCAGGGGCTGCCGCTCGGCGGCGCCTACCTGCGCCACGCCAACGAGCAGATGAGCAGCCAGCTCCTGCCGGCCGCACAGCGGCTGTACGAGGCGGAGACGGGCCGGCTCCACCGCGACCACGACGACGCCCGCGCCCTGCCGCTGGCCTCGCTGGGCACCGGGCTGCTGGCGCTGGCCGCGCTGGTGTGGGCGCAGCACCGCACCTACCGGCGCACGAACCGGGTCTTCAACCACGGTCTCGTCGCGGCGACCGCCGCCTCGCTGGTGGTGCTGCTGTGGCTGGCCGTGGGGCACGGGCTGGCACGGTCGGCGCTGGCCGAGGCGCGCACGGACGGCCAGGAGTCCCTGAAGGTCCTCAACGACGCGCGGATCGCCGCGCTCCAGGCCCGCGCGAACGAGAACCTGACGCTGATCGCGCGGGGCGCCGTCCTGGCCGGGGACAACAAGTCCGACAAGTACGACGTGGACTTCGCGGCCAACATGAAGGACCTGGACGCGGGCCTGGCGAAGGCCGGGCGGCTCGCCGACGACGCCCCCGGCAGGGAGCCCGTGGCCCGCGCGGCGGACGCCGTCCGGCAGTGGAAGCAGCGGCACGCGGCGGCCCGGGAGACGGACCTGAAGGGCGACTACGAGGACGCGCTGCCCCAGGTCATCGGGGACAAGGACCACAAGGACAGCAGCGGGGCCTCGTTCGACCGGGTGGACGCCTCCCTGGAGCAGGCCCTGGCCCACGAACAGCAGGAGTTCACCCTGGCGGCCCGGGACGGGCTCGGCGCGCTGGGCGGTCTGATGACGGGTTCGGCGGCCCTGGCCGTCGTCGGCGCCGGCGCCGCCCTGCTCGGCATAGGGCGCCGGCTTTCGGAGTACAGGTGACAGCGATGCGGATACGCGTGAGCGAGGACGGAAGCGGGGACGGGCACAACCCCGGAGCCGGAGCCGGCGGCGGCCCGACCGCCGGGCGCGCCCGCACGTCCGGGGTGCGCCGCCTGGCGCGCCGGCTACGCGGCTGGGGCGGGGTCAGCGCGATGGCCGCCGCCTGCGCGGTGACGGCGGCGACGGTCCTGCTGCCGCTGGCCCAGGCGTCCCCGGACGGCGGCCGCCCGGCCGTCGTCAGCGCGCCGGACGCGGTGCCGGCCGCCCCGCAGACGCCCTGGACGCTCACCGACACCTGCCCGGACCCGGAGGCCAGCCTGCGCCCGTCCGGCGTGGACGGGCCCACGATCGAACGGATCCGCAAGGCGGGCAAGCTCGTCGCGGGCATCGACCAGAACAGCTTCAAGTGGGGGTACCGCAACCCGGTCGACGGCCGCCTCGACGGCTTCGACATCGCCCTGGTCAAGGCGATCGCCAAGGACATCCTGGGCGACGAGGACGCCGTCATCTACCGGGCGATCCCCACCAGCCAGCGCATCCCGGCGCTGCAGGACGGCCGCGTCGACGTCGTGGTCCGCACCATGACGATCAACTGCAAGCGGCTGGAGGACGTCGCCTTCTCGACCGCCTACTTCGAGGCCGGGCAGCAGGTGCTGGCTCCCAAGGGCTCGCCGATCACCGGCTACAACACCTCGCTGAAGGGCCGCAGGATCTGCACGGCCGCGGGCTCCACCGCCGAGGCCGCCCTGAAGGGCCAGTCGTACGGTGCGGTGCCGGTCCTCGTGCCCAACCAGCTGGACTGCCTGGTCCGGCTGCAACTGGGCGAGGTGGACGGCATCATCACCGACAACGCGCTGGCGGCCGGGCAGGCCGCGCAGGACCCGTCGGTGCGGCTCGTCGGCGCCCCGTTCACCAAGGAGTTCTACGGGGTGGCCATGAACAAGGAGGCCACCGACCTGGTGCGGCGGGTCAACAAGGTGCTGGAGGGCTACCGCGCCGGCGGTGACGGCAGCCCCTGGATGCAGGCCTACACCGCGCACCTCAAGCCGGTGCTGCCCGGTGTGGCCGGGCCGCCCGCGCCCAAGTACCGGGACTGAGACCGGTGGCGCAAGGGAAACCCGACGGCAGGAAGGCGGAGGCGGGTCAGGTGGAGGCTGGTTCGGCCGTGATGAACCGGGACGACGTCGACCGCGCCCTGGCCCGGCTCGGCGCGGAGCACGAGGCCGTGGAGACCTCGTTGCTCGCCCTCCAGGACCACGCCGGGCGCCGGCTGCTGGAGGGGGCCGACCTGACCGGGGTCACCCAGGAGCGGTGGGCGGCCGCCGATGCCGCCATCACCCGGCTGTGGACGTACTTCGACGCCTACAGCGGGGCGCTGAACGCGGCCCGCGAGATAAGGGAGCGGCGCCGCTGGCCCGCCCGCGAGGAGCTGGTCGAGCTGACCGAGCGGCTGCGCGGGCCCGGCGTGCTGATCGCCGGGGCCGGGGCGGAGGGCGCGGCCATGGCGGAGCGGCTCTCCCTCGCCGAGCTGGTGGCCCGGATGAACGAGCTGTACGCGAGCTCGCTGGACGTGGTGGTGGCCGCCGACGCGGTGTGGACGGCGCTGCCCGCCCGGATCGACCTGCTCTCCGCGGAGCTGCGCCGCACCCGCTCCCTCGCCCACTCGGTGGGGGTCCGCCCGGGCGAACACCCCTCGGGTGACGACCTGGAGGCCATCACCGCCGAACTGGCCGGGCTCCGCGCCCGGGTCATCGCCGACCCACTGGCGTTCTGGCAGCCCGCTGCGGGCAGCTCGGCGCCCGGCGGCGGCCGTCCGGACACCGCCCGCTACGACCGGGCCGCGCTCGCGCTGGAGGACGTACGCCGGGAGATCGAGGCGGTGCTGGCCGTCCGGCAGGACGCCGAGCAGCGGCTGATCAGCCTGCGGGACGTGCTCTCGCGGGCCGACCGCACCCTCGCGGAGGCGCGCGCCGCCCGGACCGAGGTGCTCGCGAAGATCGCGGCATCGGAGGTTCCGGTGGTGAGCGGGCCGCCGACCGCACTGCAGGAGCAGCTGGCCCTCGCGTCCGACCACCGGCGCAACTCCCGCTGGCACCGGCTCTCGCCGCTGCTGGAGGCGCTGGAGGTGCGGGCCGAGGAGGAACTGCGACGGGCCCGCGACTCGTTGACCGCGGTGACGGCACCGCTGGCGGTGCGGGCCGAGCTGCGCGGCCGGCTGGACGCGTACCGTGCGAAGGTGGCCCGGCACGGGCTGGCGGAGGACCCGCTGCTGGTGGAGCGGTACGACGCGGCCCGGCGGATGCTGTGGAGCGCCCCGTGCGACCTGCGGGTCGCCGAACAGGCCGTGCTGCGCTACCAGCAGGCGGCCGCCGAGTCACTGGCACCGCAGCAGGACCGGCCCGCAGGGCCGGGTGAGGAGGAGGCATGAGCCTGGCCGGAACCGCGTGCACGCGCCCCGGCTGCCCGGGGGCGTACGAGGACATGGGCGGCGGCGTGCCGTACTGCGACACCTGCGGTCTGGCACCCGTCGGCTCCGTCGCGGCCGGCGCGGAGGAGCTGGTGTCGCCGCCGACCGGGATGACGAGCCCGGCGCGGCAGGCCGACCCGCGGGGTTCGCAGGGCTCGGGCCGGCCGGGGGCGTCGTCGAACTCGTCCTCGGCACGCTCCTCCCGCTCCTCCCGCTCCTCCGGGTCCTCGCGGTCCTCGCGTTCCTCCCGGTCGTCGCGCTCCTCGTCCTCGCGGCGCTCCGTGTCGGGCCGGCTGCCCGGGGTCGTGTCCACCCGCTCGGTGTCGGTGCGCAGTTCGGGCTCCTCGGCCGGCTCCTCGGGCCGCAGCAGGCTCGGGGCCGGGTTGGTCAACGTACCGGAGGTGCCGCGCCCGGACCCGTCGACGGCGGTGCTGCAGAACCCGGAGGTGCCGGAGCGCAAGCGGTTCTGCTCGCGGTCGGACTGCGGGGCTCCCGTGGGTCGGGCCCGCGGGGACCGGCCCGGCCGGACCGAGGGGTTCTGCACCAAGTGCGGGCACCCGTACTCCTTCGTTCCCAAGCTCCGTCCGGGGGACGTCGTGCACGGCCAGTACGAGGTGGCGGGCTGCCTCGCGCACGGCGGCCTCGGCTGGGTGTACCTGGCGGTGGACCGGGCCGTCGCCGACCGGTGGGTGGTGCTCAAGGGCCTGCTGGACACCGGGGACCAGGACGCGATGGCCGCCGCCATATCGGAGCGGCGCTTCCTCGCCGAGATCGAACACTCCAACATCGTCCGGATCTACAACTTCGTGGAGCACCTGGACCAGCGGACCGGTTCGCTGGACGGGTACATCGTCATGGAGTACGTCGGCGGCAAGTCGCTGAAGGAGATCGCGAACGACCGGCGCCGGCCCGACGGCCGCCGCGACCCGCTGCCGGTCGAACAGGCCTGCGCATACGGGATCGAGGCGCTGGAGGCCCTCGGGCACCTGCACAGCCGCAACCTCCTGTACTGCGACTTCAAGGTCGACAACGCGATCCAGCAGCAGGACCAGCTGAAGCTGATCGACATGGGCGCGGTGCGCCGGATGGACGACGACCAGTCGGCCATCTACGGCACGCTCGGCTACCAGGCGCCGGAGGTGGCCGAGCTCGGCCCGTCCGTCGCCTCCGACCTGTACACGGTGGCGCGCACCCTGGCCGTCCTCACCTTCGACTTCCAGGGCTACACGAACGTCTTCGCGGACTCCCTGCCGGATCCCGAGCACATCGAGGTGTTCCAGCGGTACGAGTCGTTCTACCGGCTGCTGGTGCGGGCCACCGATCCGGACCCGGACCGGCGGTTCTCGTCCGCGCAGGAGATGGCGGACCAGCTGACGGGCGTGCTGCGCGAGGTCGTCGCCCTCCAGACGGGCACGCCGCGGCCGCAGCTGTCCACGCTGTTCGGGCCCGAGACCCGGGTTCCGGACACGCGGCTGTTCGCGGACCTGGCCGGAGCGGAGGTGTCCCGGCTGGGCGTCCGGGAGCTGGCGGGGCGCGGGGCCGGTGCAGGCAGCTGGGCCTCGCGGCTCGGCAGGACGGGCCGGGGCGGCGGCGGGGGCGGCCGGGCCCGCAGAACCGGAGCCGCCCCTGCGGTGACGGGAGCAGCCGCCGGCGCGGTGCCGGCAGGAGCTCCCGCGCCGGGTTCCGGGGTCGCGGCGGCACCGCTGGGCTCCGAGGCGACCCGCCGGAGCGGTGGCCCCGCCGCGTCCGTGTTCGTGCCCGCGCCGCGGCAGGAACCGGCGCCCGCTCCTGCACCTGCCCCCGCGCAGACGCAGGTGCCGGAGCAGGCGCTGCTCGCGCCCACCCGGCTGGCGCCGCTCGACGCCCGGGACATGGCGCTGGCGCTGCCCGTGCCGCTGGTCGACGCGGGGGACCCCAATGCCGGGTTCCTGGCCGGGCTGCTCGCGTCCGCGCCGGCCGACCTGCTGACCGCCCTGGGGTCGGCGCCCGCCGACTCGGCCGAACTGCGGCTGCGGGAGCTGCGGGCGCACCTGGAACGGGGTGAACTGGGCTCCGCGGGAGCCGTCCTGACCGACCTGGAGGCCCGCCACCCGGACGACTGGCGGGTCGTCTGGGCCCGCGGCATCGCCTCGCTGGCCGCCGGCGACGACGCCGTGGCCGCACTGTCCTTCGACGCCATCTACGACGCCTTCCCCGGCGAGCCCGCGCCGAAGCTGGCGCTCGGCCTGTGCGCCGAGGTCCTGGGACAGCTGGACAACGCCGCCGAGTACTACCGGCTCGTCTGGATCACCGACCCGGGGTTCGTGAGCGCGGCCTTCGGGCTGGCCCGGGTCCAGCTGGCCAGTGGCGACCGGGATGCGGCGGTGCGCACGCTGGAATCCGTGCCGGAGTCGTCCATCCACTACACCGCCGCACGGGTGGCAGCCGTACGGGCACGTCTGCGCGACCGGTCTCCCGGGCAGGCCCTGCTACCTGACTTGACGGCAGCTGCCGTGCAGGTGGAGGCACTTGAGCGGCTCGGTCTGGACGCGGTGCGCCACGAACGGCTGTCGACCGAGGTTCTGGGCTTGGCCCTGGACTGGGTACTGTCGGGTAGCCGGGGCAGTGACCCCGGTCGCACCACGCTGCTCGGCAGTCAACTGGACGAGCAGGGCCTGCGCTTCGGCCTGGAGCGCTCGTACCGCGTTCTCGCGCGGCTGGCGCAGCGGGGCGAGGACAGGATCGAACTGGTGGAGCGGGCCAACCGTTTCCGCCCCCGGACGTGGGTGTGATTGATGTCGATGCATCGGCCGTCTGGCTGCCCCAGCTGCGCGGAACCCCTGGAGGAAGGGGACCGTTTCTGCGGTGTCTGCGGGTCCCCCGTCAGCGCGTTCCCTCCTCCGCTGCCCCCGGACCAGCCCACCCTCGCCCTCCCGGCCCCGAGCCCGGCCCCGAGCCCGGCGCCGGCCGGAGCCCCCGGCGGCCAGTGGCACCCGGCCCCGCCGCCCGCGGGCGGACCCGTCGCGCTGCCTGCGGCGGTGCCGGCTCCCGCCGCCGCCCGGGAACCCTCGGCGGGCTCGGCGGCACCGGCCGCGGACGGGTATCCCCTCGCGGGTCCGGAGCCCGGGTGGGGCGGAGCCGCAGCCGCGGCCCCGGCCCCCTGGTCCGCTCCGGCGGGCCGGGCGCCGCAGGGCGCGGTGTCCGGCGGCGAGACCCGGCACGACCGCCCGGGCGGCGGTACGCACTGGGGCGCGGACGAAGCCCCGTACGGCAGCGCTCCCGCCGGCCGGGAGAACCCGTACGGCGCCCGGGCGGCGGCCGGACACGAGTCCCGGCACACCGGCGCCCCCGCCGGGCACGAAGACCCCTACGCGGCGGCCCCGCCGGCGCCGGAGCCCGGGTACGCCGGCACCCCCCAGGGCCTGGAGGGCCCGTACGGCGCTCCCGCGGCGGGCGGCGAGCCCCCGCAGGGCAGCGGCCACGTCGTGTACGACGCCCCGTACGGCCCGAGCTCCCCGCAGGGGACCGGCGTCCCGCAGGCGGCCGGCGGGAAGACGTGCGTCGCCTGTCGGGCCGGCCGGGTGGACACCGACGGGTACTGCGAGCACTGCGGGCACGCCCAGCCCCGGGAGCGGGACCACGTCGAGGAGGCGCTGGGCAGCGTGGCCGCCGTCAGCGACCGCGGGCTGCGCCACCACCGCAACGAGGACTCGTTCGCGGTGGCGGCCACCGCCCTGGCCGACGGCTCCACCGCCACCGTGGCCATCGTCTGCGACGGCGTCTCCTCCGCCAGCCGCCCCGACGACGCGTCGGCCGCGGCGGCCGCCGCGGCCAGCGAGGCCCTGCTGGACGCCCTCCCCCGCGGCACCCACCCCCAGGAGGGCATGCACGAGGCCATCCTGGCCGCGGCGGCCGCGGTGACCGCCCTGGCCCCGGAGGTCCCGGGCGCCCAGAACGCCCCGGCCTGCACGCTGGTCGGCGCGGTCGTCTGCGGCGGACTGCTGACCATCGGCTGGGTCGGCGACAGCCGCGCTTACTGGGTGCCGGACGACCGCAGCGCGCTGCCCCGCCGTCTGACCGAGGACGACTCCTGGGCCGCCCAGATGGTCGCGGCGGGGCTGATGGGCGAGGCCGAGGCGTACGCCGACGTCCGCGCGCACGCCATCACCGGCTGGCTGGGGGCCGACGCGTACGACCTGGAGCCGCACACGGCCACCTTCAAGCCGGACCACGGGGGCGTCGTGGTCGTCTGCACGGACGGCCTGTGGAACTACGCCGAGTCCGCGCTGGAGATGGCCCGGGTCCTGCCCGCGGACGCCGCGTTCCGGCCCCTGCACAGCGCACAGGTCCTGGTGGGGCACGCCCTCGACGGCGGCGGCCACGACAACGTGACCGTGGCCGTGGTGCCGTTCGCGGCGCCGCCCGGCGAAGAGCCGGAGGCCAGCTCGGCCGGCACCGCGCGCACGGGCTCGGGCGTGGCCACGGGCACGGGCACGGGCACAGCCAGGGACGCACGCACCGAAGCAGAACCCGAAGCGGAAGCGGAGGCGGCACGCCCGCAGGCCTGACCGGACCTGCCGGACCTGCCGGACCTGCCCGCCCGACCGGGCCGGACCGGACCGGGCTTGACCCGCCCGGGCCGGAGCCGCCCCGCTCCCCCACCCCCTGCTCTAGGAGTCCCCCCGATGGCGAACTTCGCCAAGCCGAGCGCCCCGCGCTTCAGCGTGGAGGTGTACCAGAACGAGTTCCTTCCCGAGGGCGGGCGCGAGGTCCACGCCATCGTCACGGTGACCTCCACCGGCGGCGCCACCGCCACCCGCGCGGCGGCCGCCCGCGGCCCGGCAGCCGTTGTGATCATGGTCGACTGCTCGGGGTCCATGGAGTACCCGCCGGAGAAGATGCGCGGCGCCCGCGAGGCCACCGCCGCCGCGATCGACACCCTGCGCGACGGCACCTCGTTCGCCGTCATCGCCGGGAACCACGCGGCCAAGGAGGTCTACCCCGGCCGGGGCCGCCTCGCCCCCGCCGACCCGGTCACCCGCGCGGAGGCCAAGGAGGCCCTGCGCGGCCTCGAAGCGGGCGGCGGCACCGCCATCGGCACCTGGCTGCGTCTCGCCGACGGCCTGCTGCGCGGGTCCACGGCCCCCATCCGGCACGGCATCCTGCTGACCGACGGCCGCAACGAGCACGAGGATCCGGCCGTGCTGCGCGCCACCCTCGACGCCTGCGCGGGCCGCTTCACCTGCGACGCCCGCGGGGTGGGCACCGACTGGGAGGTCCAGGAGGTCACGGGCATCGCGAGCGCGCTGCTCGGGTCCGCCGACATCGTGGCCGATCCGGCGCACCTCACCGAGGACTTCACGCGCATGATGGAGAAGGTCATGGGCAAGGAGGTCGCGGACGTGGCACTGCGGCTGTGGACCCCGGTCGGTGCGGAGATCCAGTACGTCAAGCAGGTCGCGCCCGCCGTCCAGGACCTCACCGGCCGCCGCACCGGCGCCGGCCCGCGCGCCGGGGACTACCCCACGGGCTCCTGGGGCGACGAGTGCCGCGAGTACCACGTGTGCGTGCACGTGCCGCCCGCGGCGGTGGGGCAGGAGATGCTGGCGGCCCGGGCCTCGATGGTCCTGCCGGGACCGCCGGGCGGGCAGCCGACCGTGCTCGGCCAGGGCCTGGTCCGGGCGGTGTGGACCTCCGATCCGGCCGCCTCCACCGCCATCCACCCGCAGGTCGCGCACTACACGGGACAGGCGGAGCTGGCGCAGGCTATCCAACAGGGCCTCCAAGCACGCAAACTGGGCGATGTCGGCGGGGCCACGGCCAAGCTGGGGCGAGCGGTACAGCTGGCGAGCGTTTCCGGGAACGCGGACACGGCCAGATTGCTCGCGAAGGTGGTGGATGTGGTCGACGCCGCGGCGGGTACTGTGCGGCTGAAGGCGAAGGTCGCGGATGCCGACGAGATGACCCTTGAAACGCGTTCGATCCAGACCGTCCGAGTGAAGAAGATCTGAGAAGACCTGAGCAGGCCTGACGTGACGACGCAGGCTGAAGGGGGAAGAGCCGCCATGCCGACCTGCCCGAACGGGCACCAGTCCGCCTCCGACGACTGGTGCGAGGTCTGCGGCCACCGCATGTCTCCGGCCCAGGGCTCGCCCGCCACGTCCACCGCGTCCGCCGCGCCCGCCGCGCCCTCCTACGGTTACGGCTACCCTCCCACGACGGGTGAGCCGACCGCCCAGGCCGAGCTCTGCCCGCAGTGTCGGGCCCCGCGCGAGGCGATGGCGCCGTTCTGCGAGGAGTGCCGGTACAACTTCCTGACGCGGTCGGCGACCTCGTACTCCCCGCTCGGGCAGGAGGCGGGGGCCGCCGCCGTGCCGCCGCCCCCTCGGCCGGTCCCCGCGCCGGCGCCCTTCCCGCAGGACCCCTTCGACTACCAGGGCTCGCGGCCGTCCCGGGTGAACCGGCCGGCCGAGCCGCTACAGCGGGAGGACGACTGGCTGCTGCAGCCGCCGTCGCACGAGCAGCAGCAGGCTCCGCAGCAGTACCGGCAGCCGGAGTACCAGCAGCAGCACGCGTACCAGCGGCCCCACCAGCCGCAGCACTCGTCGCCCCAGCAGCACCAGCCGCACCAACCGCAGCACCAGTCCCAGCCGCAGCCGCACCCGTCGCAGCCCTTCCCGATGCAGGGCGGCGGCTCCTGGACCGCGACGATCGGACCCGACCGCTCGTACTTCCTGGCGATGATGCAGCGCAGCGGCCCCGAGGCGGCCGCCCTCAGCCTGCCCGCCTACTCCCCGGAGCAGCACCTTCCGCTCACCGGCGGCCAGATCACCATCGGCCGCCGCCGTGCCTCCACGGGCGAGTCCCCCGACATCGACCTGTCCGTGCCGCCGGAGGACCCGGGCGTCTCCCACCAGCACGCGGTGCTCGTCCAGCAGCCCGACCTGAGCTGGGCGGTGGTGGACCAGAACTCCACCAACGGCACCACCATCAACGGTGGCGAGGACCCGATCCAGCCCTACGTGCCGGTCCCGCTCTCCGACGGCGACCGCGTC
Organism: Streptomyces sp. NPDC127106; assembly: GCF_042677605.1. NCBI lineage: Bacteria > Bacillati > Actinomycetota > Actinomycetes > Kitasatosporales > Streptomycetaceae > Streptomyces > Streptomyces sp. NPDC127106. The sequence goes on from NZ_JBHXTC010000042.1 coordinate 35,406, forward strand.
CACGTCGGCGCCTGGACCACGATCACCATCCGCCGGGGCTGACCCCGGCCGCATCGGTTCCCTCCGCCTCCCCCAGGGGCCACACGTAGGGGCCCTGGGGGTCGTCGAGCCACGACCACTGCCCCTCGGCGCTGACCGTCACCCCGAAGCGTTCCCGGGCCGGCCGGCCCTCGCCGCGCCACAGGTCCAGCGCCTCGCGGGGGTGCAAGGCGCCGGCGGTCAGCATCAGCATGAACTGGAACCGCTCGTTCTCCACCAGTTCGTACGGAAGCCCGTGCGCGGTCCACGCCCCCGCCCCGGACGCGGCTCCCGGCTCGGCCCCCGGGGCGGCCGCCTCCGCGGCCGCGGCCCCGCGCAGCGGGACGAAGTACGCCGCGGCGTGCAGGAAGCGGCCCTCCGCGAATTCGGCGTCCCGTACGCGCAGCGCGATCAGGCCGGTCGACAACGGGGCCAGGATCCGCGCCCCCGGCCGACACTGGCCCAGCCAGGCGTGCGGGATCGTCGGCAGCGTGCAGGTCACCAGGATCCGGTCGAACGGCGCCCGGGCGGGGCAGCCGCGCGCCCCGTCGCCGGTGACCACCGCCGGCCGGTAGCCGAGCCGGGCCAGATGGGACCGGGCGGACTCGGTGATCTCCTCGTCCAGGTCGACGGTGGTGACGTGGTCGTCGCCGAGGCGGTGGCAGAGCAGGGCCGCGTTGTAGCCGGTGCCCGTGCCGATCTCCAGCACGTCGTCCCCGTCCCGCACGTCCAGCGCGTCGAGCATCTTCGCCATCAGGGACGGCTGGCTGCTGGAGGACACCAGCTCGCCGTCGCGCAGCCGGGTCGCGAGCGGCGCGTCCGTGTAGACCCCGCGCAGCCAGCGGGCCCGGCGGGCCGGGTCCGGGTCCTCGCCCCACAGCCGCTCGTGCCCGGCCCCCCGGCCGGTGAAGAACCAGGGGACGAAGACGTGCCGGGGCACCGCCGCGAACGCCGCCCGCCAGGCCGGGTCCGCCAGCACCCCGGCAGCGGTCAGCTCGCGCACCTGGGCGGCGTGCGCGGTGGCCAGCAGGTCCCGCGCCCCGGTGTGCGCGGACCGCGCGGACCGTGGGGAATGTGCGCCCATGGCTCCACTGTCCTGCGGTGGCCCCCGGGAGGCGAACCGTGGTCCGCCGCCGGTCCACCCCGGGTCCGCAGCGGGCCCGGGCGTGGTCCTAAGACCTCCGTCCTCCGTCCGGGCGTCTGAGACGATGGTCGGGTGAATGAGATTCCGCGGGACACGCTTCAGGAGCAGACCTTCTACGAGCAGGTGGGCGGCGAGGAGACCTTCCGCCGTCTGGTCCGGCGCTTCTACGAGGGCGTGGCGCAGGACCCGCTGCTGCGCCCGATGTACCCGGAGGAGGACCTGGGGCCGGCCGAGGAGCGGTTCGCACTGTTCCTGATGCAGTACTGGGGCGGTCCGACCACCTACAGCGAGAACCGGGGCCACCCCCGGCTGCGGATGCGGCACGCCCCCTTCCAGGTGGACCGGGCCGCGCACGACGCCTGGCTGCGCCACATGCGCGAGGCCGTCGACGAGCTGGACCTGGCGCCCGAGCTGGAGGCGCAGCTGTGGCGCTACCTGACGTACGCCGCGGCCTCGATGATCAACTCCGGGGACTAGTCGGCCCCCGCCTCCCCGCGCAGGTGCCGGCGCAGGTGCCCGTGCCGGGCCGGCGCCGCGTTGTGCACGGCTCCGTGCAAGCGGCCGTACAACAGCCCTCGTAGGAGCGTCCGCGCCAGGTCCGTACGGGGCACGGGTGCACGCCGCGCGGTACGCGGCGTCCCCTCCCGGGAACCTCTTCGCCGGACCCTGCCGACGGAGATTGGAGGTCCCATGTCCCAGGAGACGGACGAAGCCGTGACTCCGAAGACCGATGCGGACGAAGCGGCCCTGGAGCGTGCTCTCACAGCGGGCCGGTCCGGCGCTCCCCCCGGCCGGACGGACAACGGCAGCCCTGCAGGGGCTCTGACCCGGTCCGACGGAAGCCCCGCTGCCCGCAGGCAGCCGGGCGGGGAGTAGGAGGCAACGCGATGGCGCTGAGGTTCAAGAACAACTACGAGCGCGAGATCTGGGCGATGGTCGAGCGCTACCAGCCCAACTGCTCCTCGAGCAGCGACTGGTTCAAGGAGGGCTGGTGGAAGATCGCACCCCAGCAGAGCATCGTCGTCTACGGCGGTGACGCCCGCGCCGTGAACCCGATCTGGTACTGCTACGCCTACTCGGAGGACGGCGTCGAGTGGCGGGACAAGTACCAGGAGTCGGTCCCGCCCCGGATCTTCGAGTGGTGTTCGAACGTCACTGACTCGACCTGCCGGACGATCCACATGCTGGAGATGACGGTGACCCACCCGAACTACACGTTCAACTTCAACCCGCCGGCCTGACCGGACCGTGCCGGCCCGGCCGGCCCGGCCGCCCGCCCCGCACCCCGCGGGGCGGGCGGTCCGCGTGTCAGACCGGACGGACCTGGAGGGCGCCCAGCCCGGCCGCCCCGCCGGGGCGGCGCACGGCGATCGAACCGTACGGGGTGCGCAGGCGTAGCCAGCCGCCGGACGCGAGCAGCGCCACCGGGTCGGGGGCGGCCGCGGGCCCCGGCCCGGCGGGCCCGGCCGCGACGGCGGACCGGACGGGGCGCAGGAAGCCCAGGGACTGCGCGGCGTGCACGGCGCGCAGCGGGAGATCGGTGTCGCCGAGCGTCCGGGACCAGATGTCGCGGCCGATCCGGTCCCGCTCGGACCGGGTGCGGTGCTGCGGGGGCAGGGCCTCGTCCCGGGCCCGGAACTCAGCCACCGCACCGGCCACGGCGGCCCGCATCGCCTCGGAGCCGGGCAGCCCGGCCACCTGCCGCCAGCCGCCGCGGGGCGGGAGCACCCCGGCCCAGGGCGGGCCGGTGACGGCCGCGGGCACGACCGCGGCCGCGGCGCCCTCGTCCACGGATTCCAGCAGCTCACCGGCGGACACGGTGACGTCCAGCGGTGTCCCGACGGGCGCGGCGAGCCGCACCGTGCGGATGGCCAGGACGTCGAACGACGGCGGCCGCCCGAAGACGGCCAGCGCGCCGCCGCCCGCCTGGAGGCGGACCGCGGCGGCACGGTCGTAGTGCACCAGCCGGCCCAGGAAGGCGGCCAGGTCGGCCGCCTCCCCGGAATCGGCGAAGCGCAGCTGCCCGGTCATGCCGCCAGGCGCCCTTCGGAACGCTTCGCGGACGACCCCTTGGGCGCGGGCTCGTCGAGGTACTCCTCCAGGAAGCGGCGCTCCTCGTCGCTGATGCGGCGGGGCCGCCCCTCGACGAGGTTGTACGGCACGACGACGGTCTCGGCGCGCACGTACACCGTCTCGGGCCGGTCCTCGGTCGCCTCGTCCTTGACCTCGTAGCGGATGGTCAGGGACGCGGCGCCGATCCGGGTCACCCAGGACTCGATGAGCACCGGCTCGTGGCGGTGGACGAGGGGCAGCTTGTAGTCGATCTCGTGGCGGGCGACGACGGAGCCGCCCGTGAACGATTCGCTGCCCTCACCCGGCGCCAGACGGAACATGAAGTCGATCCGCGCCTCCTCCAGGTAGCGGAGGAAGACGACGTTGTTGACGTGCCCGAAGGCATCCATGTCCGCCCAACGCAGGGGGCACCGGTAGTGGTGTCTGGCCATTGCCGACTCAGCCTCGCGTGAGCTTCTTGTAGGTCGCGCGGTGCGGACGGGTCGCGTCCGGGCCGAGGCGCTCGACCTTGTTCTTCTCGTAGGACTCGAAGTTGCCCTCGAACCAGAACCACTTCGAGTCGCCCTCGTACGCCAGGATGTGCGTGGCGATGCGGTCGAGGAACCAGCGGTCGTGGGAGACGACCACCGCGCAGCCCGGGAAGTCGAGCAGCGCGTTCTCCAGGGAGGACAGGGTCTCGACGTCGAGGTCGTTGGTCGGCTCGTCGAGGAGCAGCAGGTTGCCGCCCTGCTTGAGGGTGAGCGCCAGGTTCAGGCGGTTGCGCTCACCGCCGGAGAGCACGCCGGCCGGCTTCTGCTGGTCCGGGCCCTTGAAGCCGAACGCGGAGACGTAGGCGCGGGACGGCATCTCGACCTGGCCGACGTTGATGTAGTCCAGCTCGTCCGAGACGACCGCCCACAGGGTCTTCTTGGGGTCGATGTTGGCACGGGTCTGGTCGACGTAGGAGATCTTGACGGTCTCGCCGACCTTGATGTCGCCGGAGTCCGGGGTTTCGAGGCCCTGGATCATCTTGAACAGCGTGGTCTTGCCGGCGCCGTTCGGGCCGATGATGCCGACGATGCCGTTGCGCGGCAGCGTGAAGGACAGGTCGTCGATGAGGACCTTGTCGCCGAAGGCCTTGGAGAGGTTGTTGACCTCGACGACGATCGAGCCCAGGCGCGGGCCCGGCGGGATCTGGATCTCCTCGAAGTCCAGCTTCCGCATCTTCTCGGCCTCGGCGGCCATCTCCTCGTAGCGCGCGAGGCGGGCCTTGGACTTGGCCTGGCGGCCCTTGGCGTTGGAGCGGACCCACTCCAGCTCTTCCTTGAGGCGCTTCTGGCGCTTCTCGTCCTTCTTGCCCTCGACCTTGAGGCGCTCGGCCTTCTTCTCCAGGTAGGTGGAGTAGTTGCCCTCGTACGGGTGGGCCCGGCCGCGGTCGAGCTCCAGGATCCACTCGGCGACGTTGTCGAGGAAGTACCGGTCGTGGGTGACCGCCACGACGGCGCCCTTGTACTGGGCCAGGTGCTGCTCCAGCCAGTTCACGGACTCGGCGTCGAGGTGGTTGGTGGGCTCGTCGAGGAGCAGCAGGTCGGGGGCCTCCAGCAGCAGCTTGCAGAGGGCGACGCGGCGCTTCTCACCACCGGAGAGGGTGGTCACCGGCCAGTCGCCGGGCGGGCAGCCCAGCGCGTCCATGGCCTGCTCCAGCTGGGCGTCGAGGTCCCAGGCGTTGGCGTGGTCCAGGTCGTCCTGGAGCTTGCCCATCTCCTCCATCAGCTCGTCGGTGTAGTTGGTCGCCATTTCCTCGGCGATCGCGTTGAACCGGTTGAGCTTGCCCTTGATCTCCGCGACGCCGTCCTCGACGTTCTCCAGGACGGTCTTGGACTCGTCGAGCTTGGGCTCCTGCATGAGGATGCCGACGGAGAAGCCGGGCGCCAGGAAAGCGTCACCGTTGGACGGCTGCTCGATGCCCGCCATGATCTTCAGGACGGTGGACTTGCCGGCGCCGTTCGGGCCGACCACGCCGATCTTCGCCCCCGGCAGGAAGTTCAGGAAGACGTCGTCGAGGATCACCTTGTCACCGTGCGCCTTGCGCGCCTTGCGCATGGTGTAGATGTACTCAGCCAAGAGAAACCGTCCGGCAGATCGATGGATGGGCAGATACACCCCATAGTGCCAGCCGTCCAGCCCGGGGCGGAAACCCGTATGGTCAGGGTCACTGATCAGCGGCGGACCGGGGCCGGCCGTGGCGATCAGGTCACGGGGGTCGTCACGGGTGGTATTCGGCCCGCCCGCCCGCCCCCGATCCGGGACACTGCGATGACACCGAAGGCACGAGGTCGTCCAGGGGGGTCCAGTGGGGAGCGCACTCATCGGGTTGGCAGCGGCGGTGGTGGGTGTCACCGGCACGCTCATAGCGGCCGTACTGTCACCGCGCATGCTGGCCCGCGCCCAGGCGGAACAGTTCGCACGTCAGCAGCAGGTGGCGGAAGCCCAATGGCTGCGTGAGCAACAGGTGGTCGAACTGGCGCGCCGACGCGATGGCTACAAGAACGTCAATGCCGCGTTCCGGCGCTACCGGACCCATCTCATGAACTTCCTGTGGACGGTCCACAAGGACGCGGTGACCGCCGAGGCGAGGGAGGCCCTCGAAGAGGCCCGTCGTGACCACCACTCAGTTCTCGCCGAAGCCCAGTTGGTGGCGTCGGGCGAGGTCTTGCGCGAACTGAACGACATGACGAAGTCCTTGTCCGAGGCCTACCGAAGGATCATGTGCCTGGAGGAGGGCACTCCCGATCCGGACGGATCGTTCGACGAGCTCCGAGCCGACTTCGGCCGGCTCTGGGAACAGTGGGAGGCCATGCTCGACACGATGCGGGCCGATCTCGGCGTGGAGGACGGCACGACCACGCCGACGCCGACCGGAGGTCGGCTGCCGGTGCCTTCCCCGCCGGACGGCCCGGGGACGGCCCGGGCGGCCTGACGCGGCTGCGGTCCGCGGCTCCCCCCGCAGGCGGGGCGATGCTCCGCGGTTCGGCGGCCGGACACCCCGCTCGGGGGGAACCCGTTCACCGGCGGCGGGGGACCGGGCGGCCGTCCCGGGCGCTCCGCGCGCTGCGGGAGGGGGCCGGAGCCTGCGCCGGAGCCGGGGGAGCGTTCCGGTACACGGTCAGCGCGCCCGGGAGCTTGTCGAGCCGGAGCGAGCCGGGGGCCGGGGCGTATTCGCCGTCGTACGCGAGCGGGGTGCCGGGCGGGATCGCGCCGATGTGCAGGCTGCGCAGGCGGGTGGCGGTGTGCACGGGGGAGCGCGAGAGCGGTCCCGCGCAGGCCGCGGCGAGGAGGCGGGGGCCGGGACGGCCGCCGCCGTGGACGAGGCGGACGTCGAGCAGGGCCTCGCCGAGGCCGTCCCGGCGGCGCGGGGCCGCGCCGCTGCCGTGGTACGTGCCGTTGCCCGCGAACAGCAGCCAGACGCTCCGGGGCCGCCCGGCCAGCCGGAGCCGCACGGGACGCTGGGTGCGCAGTACGTGCCAGGAAGCGAGCAGCGCCGCGGGCAGGTAACCCAGCCGCGGCTCCCAGCGCAGCCGGTACTGCAGCAGCTCGGGATAGGCCCCGATGCTGAAGGTGTTCAGGAAGTACCCGGCTCCTTCGCCCCCGCCTCCTCCGGAGCCGTCGGGAAGCGAGCCGCCGTCGTCGACGCTGCCCGGCCACTCCTCGGCCGCGGACCCGTCACCCCCGGGCGGGGCCACCCCGTCGAGCGGGGCCCCCGTCCCGAGCGGGAACGTCGGGTCGGGCAGCGGCCCCGAACGGAACGGTGACGCCGGATCCAGCGGCGACACCGGACCGGGCAAGGGGCCCCGACCGAACGGCGGGACGGGCCCCGGCGGGGACACCGGCCCCAGCGGAGCCGCCGGGTCGGGCAGCGGTCCCGCACCGAGCGGTGACGCCGGCCCCGACGAGGGCCCCGACGAGGGCCCCGACGAGGGCCCCGGGCCGGGCAAGGCCCCCGGATCCCCCGGAAACGTCGGACCGGACGCGGGGGTCGGACCCGTCGGCGGGACGCCACCGGGCAGCGAGGTCGGGGGTTCGTGAGCGCCGGACGGGGACGTCGGGGGTCCGGAAGCGGCGGGTGGAGGGGGCTCGGCGGGCGACGTGGGGGTGAAGCGGCCGACGGCGACGCGGACCGCCCGGCCGGTGGCGACCGCACGGCAGGTGTCCTCGGCTCCGGTCAGGCCGAGGTCCTGCGCGAAGTGGTTGAGCGTGCCGCCGGGAAGCACCGCGAGCGGCACCCCGGCCCGCAGCGCGGCGGTGGCGGCCGCGTTGACCGTGCCGTCACCCCCGCACACCCCCAGCACGACGGCCCGGGAAGCCGCGTCCGCCAGCACCCCGGCCAGCTGCGCAGCCTCGCACTCGACCACCTCGGCCTTGGGCAGCCGGGCCCGCAGGACGTCGAGCCCCGCGGCCGCGGCGCTGCCTGCCCCGGCATTGACCACGACGACGAGTCCGGCCCCGTCCGGCAGCGCGGGCGCATCGGCGTCCGCGGGCTCGTCTCCGGGCCGGGCCCGGGCCGCCTCCACGCGCGCCGCGATGCGGCGTACGGCGAACCCCGCGGCAACACCCAACGCCGCCCCCGCGACCACGTCGGAGGGGTAGTGCACGCCCGTGTACACGCGGGAGAACGCCACGGACGCCGCCACCGGCGCCAGTGCGGCGCCCCAGCCCGGCGCATGGAGCGCCAGCCCCGTGGTGAACGCGAACGCCGACGCCGAGTGCCCGGACGGGAACGAGGTGGTGACCGGCTGCGTGGCCAGCTGCCGCACCGCGGGGACCCCGTCCAGCACCGGCCGCGGCCGGCGCACGGACCACTTGCCGACGGTGTTGATCGTGGCGGAGGCCAGGGCCAGCGAGCCGGCCGCGCGCACCGCCGCCTGGCGGGCCGTGGCCGAGCCGAACGCTGTGATCACCGCGGCTGCCCCGCCCCACAGCACCCCGTGGTTCGCGGCCCGTCCGAGCCGCGGCAGCACCCGTTCACCCCCCGGCCAATGCCGCTGGGCCACCACATCGAACAGGGCCCGGTCCCATCGCGCGGCGGCACCCCGCCAGGTCAGCTCGTGCTCGGCCATGAAGCGCGCCTACCCCGGACGCCGCCCGAGAATCACCCCACCACCCGAACACGTCCCGCACCCCACCCGCCCGGGTGCCGACCCCGGCGTGGTGACCGCCCCGCCGGGCCGGAAGGGACCGAAGGGGTCGGAAAGGCCGGAAGGGCCGGGAGCTAGGCGCGGTCCTCCTCGTCCAGGGGGCGCTTGCGGACCATGAGGACCACCAGGCCGCCCAGGACCACCAGGCCCACCGCCAGGGAGGCGATCACCGGGGTGGCGGCGGAGCTGCCGCTGGTGGCGAGCCGCTCCTCCTCCGGGCTGGACGAGGCCGGGGCCGGGGCCGCGGCCGCCGCAGCGGCCGCCTCTGTGACCGGGGTGCTGTCGCCGGGCGTGGCCGCCGCGGCCACCAGTGGCTGCGGCCAGACCCCCGTCGCCTGGGCCGCGGTCGCGGACTCGCTGGAGCCGGCCACGATCTGCGCCTGCGTCGGGAGGCCGCTGGTGAAGACCCGGCCGACCGGCACCTTCGTGGAGCCGTGAACGGTGAGCGAGGCGGTTCCGTCCGGGGTGCCCGCCGGCACCTCGAAGTACAGCCGGCTGCCGTTGGCCGCCGCCGTGACCGGCTTCCCCTCGGCGTCGACGACCCGTACGCCCATGGCCGCGGCTGCCGCGTCCGGGATGACCGTCACGCTCTGCGCACCGGTGCGCACGGTGACGGGCCCGATCCGCCCGCCGACCTGTCCGGACGCACTCCCCGGTTCCAGCTTCAGCGAGGCCGGCGGCTCCGGCAGCCGGCCCGCCGCCCGCTGGAGGTAGTCGGCCAGCTTCTCCGCGTCCGGGTCGGTGGCCTCCACCTGTGCCCCGTCCGCCAGCCGCCAGATCGCCACCTGCGTCCCGGCCGCCGCGCTCTCCGCGGTGAGCGCTCCGGCACCGGCCGCCTTGGCGAGCCCGGCGAGATCGTTCAGCTGGGGGTAGGAATGCTCCAGGACCCATCGGATCCGGCCGGCCTCGGCGTTTCCGCCGAGCGGGCTGCTGCTCCACCCGCTCTCCGTGTACCGGGCCTGCGGCTGGGCGTTGCCCGCCACCCCGACCCCGTACGTCTGGAGCATCCCGCCGCCGTCGACCCGCATCTCGTAGAGCCCGGCGGAAATCTGCCGGAGCGACCCGTCGGGGGCGCGTAGGACGGCCTGCCCGTAGGTCTTGAGCCCGTCCAGTACGGCGCTCGCGCCCTCCGGCGACCGGGGGGCAGGGGTCCCGGTGTCGGCGGCGGCGCGGACGCTGGGCGCGGCCGTGAGGGCCGCGGCCAGCAGCGCCACGGCCAGCGGACGCCGCGCGGACGCCCGTCCGCCGGCTGCCGCCCCGACAGCAGCTGCCCCGACAGCAGCCGGCCCGGCAGTCGACCCGGCAGTCGCAGGCGCCGCGGGATGGACCGCAGCAGTGAGCGAAGTAGGAGAGGAATTAGAAGCGGAGGATGCGGGAACGCCAATCGACACAGTCTTCCCCTTCGGGCCAGTGACCCAGGTGCCCGTGAGTACCGGGGAATCCTAGCTGCCTCGAACACTCAGACCACCGCCGCCTTCTGAGTGACCATCAGTGCGGGTTCGGCCCTGACGACCCTCCGGAACGCGGCCGTTCCCCGATTGAGGTCGTGGCCGATGGCGGTCGCGTCGATCTCCGCGGAGAACCAGCGGTTGCCCTCGGCGTCCGGCGGGTCGTCCCGCACCCGTAGCCGCCCGTGCACCACCAGTGGTTCCCCGACCGAAACGGATCCGGTCAGATTCACCGCGAGCGTGCGCCGGGCCCACACGGTGTAAAAACTGGTCGATCCGTCCGCCCAAGCGTCCTTGCGACGATCAAAATACCGTGGCGTCACAGCGAAACGGAACCTGGCCGACGGCCCGTTGGCCGTTTCCTTGTAGTCAATCTGCGTGGCCACGTGGCCGATCAGCGTCACCAGGGTGTCGTTCATCCCGGTCCCCTCCCCCGCGTCTCCCCGCACCTGCGGCGTGCGAACCGGCGCGGACCTTCCGCACCGGCCACCGCCATGCTGGACCGCACCCGCCCCACTCCGCTCGCCGCTGTGGACTACTGACGGGTTGTGGACAACTCCGCCACCGCCGCGTACTGCTCCCGCACCTCCCGGTAGCGCAGCAGCTCCGCCGCCACCGGCTCCAGCACCCGGGCCCGCCCGCAGCCCGCGGCCGCCTGCCGCAGCCGCCGCTCCGCGTCCTGCCCGTACCGCCGAGCCGGGCCCCGGGCCGCGATCGAGCAGGCCCACTCCACCAGCGGCCCGCCCACGATGCCCGACGCCATCAGCAGCACCGGCGTCAGCAGGTGGGACTGCAGGACCCCGATGATCTGCCCGACCAGCCACAGCCCGCCGTAGACCTGGACCAGCGTCATGGCCGCCTGCGCCAGCACGGCGACCGGCCACCACGCGGGCCGCGGCGGTTTGGCGCCCGGCACCGCGGAGGCCGCGCCCAGCGTGACCGCGATCTCGTCCAGCGCCTCCGGCAGCTGATCGCCGCCGCGCACCGCGGTCTCCCGCACCGCCTGCGCCCAGGGGTCGGGCAGCCCGGCGGCCGCCGCGTCGGCGACGGCCCGTACGGCCTGTTCCACCCGCTGCCGCGCGGTCACCTCCACCTCGGGCGGCGGCTGCGCGCCCGCCCCTCCCCGGCTGCCGGCCGCGCCGCCGATCACGGCCAGGGCGGCCAGGCCCGCCAGGGTGCGCGGGGCCCGTCGGCCCTCGTACCAGCGCCACAGCCGCAGCCACGGGGTCCCGCACGCCTTCCCGGCGTTGCGCCGCCAGGCCCGCTCGGCGGCGAGTCCGGCCGCGTAGGCCCCGACCGCCTCCGCGAGCCGGTCCTCGAACTCGGCGCGCGCCACCTCGCCGATCTCGGGCCCCGGGTGCCCGTCGGCCACGTACAGCGGGCGCAGCCGCGCGGCAGCGCCGTCCACGTCGGCGGCGATCCGCCGGGTGGCGGCGCCCCGCTCCTGCGTGAACTGTGCGAGCAGGTCCTTGAGTTCCCCGACGCCCTCGCCTGTGAGCGCGGACAGCCCGAGGACGGTGGCCCCGGGCTCGTCGTGCTCACCGAGCGCGATGCCGTCCTCGTCCAGCAGCCGCCGCAGGTCGTCCATGACGAGGTCGGCAGCCTCGCCGGGCAGCCGGTCCATCTGGTTGAGCACGACGAACGTCACCTCGGCGTGCCCGGCCAGCGGCCGCAGGTACCGCTCGTGGAGCACCGCGTCCGCGTACTTCTCCGGGTCCACCACCCACACCACCGCGTCGACCAGCGCCAGCACCCGGTCCACGTGCTCGCGGTGCGCGCCGACCGCGGAGTCCAGGTCGGGCAGGTCCACCAGGACCAGCCCGCGCAGCGCCCCGGCCTCGGAGGTCTCGCGGGGCCGGCGCCGCAGCCGCCCCGGGATCTCCAGCCGGTCCAGCAGACCGGCGGCCCCGTCGGACCAGCTGCAGGCGATGGGGGCGGCGGTCGTCGGCCGGCGCAGTCCGGTCTCGGAGATCTGCACTCCGGCGAGCGAGTTGAAGAGGGTGGACTTGCCGCTTCCGGTGGCTCCGGCGATCGCGACGACGGTGTGCTGCGAAGACAGCCCGCGCCGGGCCGCGGCCTCGTCCAGCACCCGCCCGGCCTCGGCGAGGGTCTTGCCGTCGAGCCGGGTCCGGGAGAGCGCGACGAGCTGGCGCAGCGATTCCAGCCGGGTGCGCAGGGCCTGCGCGGCGGGGCCGGACGGGGGCGGGGGTGTGCGACCTCCGTCGCCGCCGGCCCCGGACAGGGCCCGGACGAGCGCCTCGTCGCCCTCGTCTCCCTCATAGCCCTCCTCTCCGTCCTGTCCATCGCTCCGGTCGCCCCGGTCACTACGGTCACGCCGATCGATCCGGTCGATCCGGTCGATCCGGCCGGTGCCCCCGACCCGGTCGGCCCGGTCCATTCCGTCCATGCCATCGAACCCGTCGAGCCCGTCGATGCCGTCGATGCTGTCCATCCCGTCGTCGAAGCTGCCGTCGCCGGTGGGCCGCGGGCGGCGCGAGCGGGCGATGAAGCCGTCGTCCCAGCGGTCGTCGGTGCGGTCGGCCAAGGCGGACACCGCGTCACCTCTCCTTCTGCAGTACGGACAGGGCGGCGATCAGCTCGGCCTGCGGCTCGGGGGTCACCTCGAGCGCCTCCAGCGGGGCCAGCCTCCGGTCCCGTTCGGCGCGCAGCACCTCTTCGAGGTGGTCGGCGACGAGCTCGCCGCCCCGGTCGCGCAGCCGTACCGCGGCCTGTGCGCCGATCCGCTCGACCAGCTTCTCGCCGGCGGGCCGGGCCCGCTTCCCGCCGAGGAGGGACGCGACCAGCAGGGCGGCGACGGCGTCGGGGTCGGGCGGGGGCTGCCGGTCGAGCTTGGCGACCTCCTCCTCGGCGAGCTCCTCCAGTACGCGCCGCCAGCGCCGGACCGCCATGCCGATGCGCTCCGCCGCCTCCCGGTCGGGCCCCGGCAGCGGCACGGCGCCGGCGGCCGGTTCCCGCCGCCAGACCGCGGCGATCCGCTCGTCGGCCGCCGCGACCGCGCACTGGAGCAGCGCGGACAGGGACTCGGCGAGCGAGTCGAGGAGCTCGTCGGCGGTGGTGTCGAGGGGGTAGCCGCGCCACCGGGTCAGCGCGTCCCCGGCGAGGACGGCGCCCTGGTCGAGCCGGCCCCGGACCCGCTTGCCCTCCTGCCGGTACGCGTCCTCCACCGCCGCGGTGAGCCGTACGGAGGCGGCGTACTGGGCGGCGACGGCGGACGCCAGCTCCGGCATCCGGCGCCTGAGCGAGTCCAGCGCGCCGAACGCGGTGCGGCTGACGGCGTACTGCCGGGCGGCCGGGTCCTGGACGTGGTGGGCGAGCCAGGCGCCCAGCGGTGCGACGGCGCTGGCCGGCAGCAGGCCGCCCCCACCGGCCGACTCGGGGAGCTCGGGCACGGTGAAGCGGGGTACGTCGCCCAGCCCGGCCCGGGTGAGCAGGGCCGCGTACTGCCGCGAGACCTCGGCGAGCACCTGGTGCGGGACCCGGTCGAGGACGGTGACGAGGGTGGCCTTGTACTGCTTGGCTGTGCGCAGCAGGTGCCAGGGCACGGCGTCGGCGTACCGGGAGGCGGTGGTGACCATCACCCAGACGTCGGCGGCGCAGATGAGCTCGGCGGCGAGGACCCGGTTGTCCACGACGAGGGAGTCGATGTCGGGGGCGTCGAGGAGGGCGAGGCCGCGCGGCAGCCCGGTGACGGTCTCGATCCGCAGCTCGCGCGCCCCGAAGGCGGAGCCGCCGGCGCGGGCCCCCGGACGTCCGGCGGCGGGCTTCCTGGGGGCGCGGGCGGGCTCGTCCTCCCCGGGCGGCGCCCAGACCCGCAGCAGATCGGGCAGCACCCGCATCCCGGCGAACCAGTGGTGGTCGTCCGGGTGGCAGACGAGCACGGGGACGCGCGTGGTGGGCCGCAGCACACCGGCTTCACTCACCTGGCGGCCGACCAGGGAGTTGACGAGGGTGGACTTACCGGCTCCGGTGGACCCGCCGACGACGGCCAGCAGCGGCGCCTCCGGCGACTTCAGCCGCGGTACGAGGTAGTCGTCGAGCTGCGCGAGCAGCTCGGCTCTGGTCTGCCGGGCGCGCGGGGCGCCGGGCAGGGGCAGCGGCAGACGCACGGACGCGACCCGGTCGCGCAGGGCGGACAGGGCATCGAGCAGCTGAGGCCGAACATCCAAGGTCACCACATGCGAAGAATGCCCAATTTAGGACCATTTTTGAAGCTTATACACCCTCTGCGCGCCGACCGCGACTCCAGAGGGACCTTCCGGTCAGAGCAGACGGAGTGGGGCGCAGGCATAACGAGTGCACAACACCCAGGGCGCCGCGGCGCAAAAGCGGTGCGAGAATCGCACCTGCCTGCGATTATCGGGACCGCTTCACCGAACCTCCACATCGTGGCACGCGGGTGAAGCAACCGGGACAAGGCGACCGGAGCCCTATCCTTGACCCGGCACGGACGACAGTCCCACCCCCACCCCGGGGCTCCAGGCCACTACGGCCACCTTCCGGCCCCCGTAGCTCAGTGGATAGAGCAGGTGCCTTCTAAGCACTTGGCCGCAGGTTCGAGTCCTGCCGGGGGCGCTCTTCGGTTCATCATTTCGGGGCCCTCCCTTCGGGGAGGGCCTTCGTGCGTCCGGGTGGGGGCGCCGCCTTCCGGCGGGCCGTGCGGGGCGGTCCGGTATGGCCGGAAACGATCCTCTCAGAGGGTTGCCGCTCGGGCGCGCAGTTGACGTTTGTCCGGTTTGCCCTGGGGGGTCAGGGGGATCTCCTCGTGCCAGAACACCGCCGTGGGACGGTAGGCCGGGGAGAGGGCCCGCTCCACCAGGTCGCAGGCCTCGGCTGCCGTCGCGGCGTCCGGGGTGCGGCCGGGCACCGGGACCAGGAAGGCGCAGACCTCCTCACCGGTACGGGGGCTGGGGCGGCCCACCACGACCGCCTGCGCGACCGCGGGGTGGCGGGCCAGGGCGGCCTCCACCGGCAGGGTGTGGACGTTGTCCCCGTCGACCAGCACCGCGTCGGCGATCCGGTCGTCGAGGTGGAGGTAGCCGTCCGGGTCGAAGTGCCCCAGGTCGCCCGTGCGCAGCCACTCGTCCCGGATCGCGGCGGACGTGAGGTCGGGCCGCCCCCAGTAGCCGGTCATCATCGCCGCGGACCGCGTCCACACCTCGCCCGTCCAGCCCGCGGGCAGCGGCCGCCCTGCCGTGTCGCGCACCTCGACCCGCACCCCTGCCGCCGGGCGCCCCACCGAGGAAAGCAGGCCGGGCCGGTCGGTGACGGCCGCCTCGTGGTCGGCGGCGGTGAGGCGGCAGATCACCGCGGACTCGTTCATCCCGTAACCCTGCTGCCAGCGGCCGCCCCAGCGGGTGACCGCCTGTCGCAGCCGCTCCGGCAGGATCGGCGCGGCGCCGTACGAGACCACGCTCAGCCCGGGGATCCCGTGGGCCGTCGCCGGGTCGTCGAGCAGCCGGTAGACCATGCCGGGCATCAGGTACGTCGCCACGGGCCCCAGCCGCCGGCAGGCGGCCGCGAAGGCTCGGGGCTCGAAGGGGGCCAGGATCTCGGTGCGGCCGCCGGAGCGGAGCTGCTCCAGGCAGCGTCCGCCGGCGCGGTGGGCGAGCGAGGTGACGGATACGTAGGCGGGCGGGGCGGCGGATTCGGCAACCCGGCCGCCGCCTGAACCGGCCCCCGTCCCGGCCGCCGCTCCTGTCCCCGTCCGGGCCGCCGTTCCGGCCACCGTGTCGGGCCGTCCGGCCTCGCGGCCCGCGCGGCCGTCGGTCCGGGCGGCGAGTGCCCGGAACGTGGACGCCACGCCCTTCGGCACCCCGGTCGTGCCGCCCGTGTACGTCACCCGGGCGATGTCGTCCTCCCGCGCCGCCACCGGCAGCGGTACCGCCTCCCGTTCGGCCGCGGCCCGCAGCAGCTCGTCCAGGCCGAGCCGGGCCGCTCCGGTGTCCGGGACCGGCACGTCGTGCACCACGAGGTCGGGGCGGCAGTCCCGCAGGACGAAGTCCAGGCCGACGGTGTACG
The DNA here is from genome assembly GCF_042677605.1 of Streptomyces sp. NPDC127106. Lineage (NCBI taxonomy): Bacteria > Bacillati > Actinomycetota > Actinomycetes > Kitasatosporales > Streptomycetaceae > Streptomyces > Streptomyces sp. NPDC127106. Next base: position 51,302 of record NZ_JBHXTC010000042.1, read on the forward strand.
CGTCCGTGACGACCTGGGTCAGCCGCGCGCCCAGCAGGTGCGCCGCCAGCCGCACCTGCACCACCTCCGCCCGGTTGCCGCCGAACACGCAGGCCAGCCCGGTGCCGCGGCCGACTCCGCGGTCCGCCAGCTCGCCCGCCAGCCGGTACACGAGGCCCAGCAGCCCGGAGAAGTCCAGCACCGGGCCTCCCGTCTCCCCGAGCGCGGGCCGGGCCCCGTACCGTTCCAATGCACCCACCAGGTCTCCGACGTACCGTGCTGTCACGCCCCACCCCTCCGCCCTCGCCTCGCGCGTGGAGGCGACCGTACAAGGTCCGCACGGGATCCGGATCCGTGCCCTTCGGCGCGCCGAAGCGCGGTGCCGCCGCGCGGTGTTGACGCCGTGGGCACCCCGCCGCCGACCATGGGTGCCATGACCGACGCATCGGACGCATCCCGTGCACGCTCGTTCGGCTCCGCGGCCACGCGCTACGCCGACCACCGGCCCGCCTACCCGCCGGCGCTCCTCGACGCGGTGGAGGACCTCGCCGGCTTCCGGCTGACCGGTGCCCGTGTCGCCGACGTCGGCGCCGGCACCGGCATCGCGACGGCCCTGCTCCTGGACAGGGGCGCCCGGGTGGTGGCGGTCGAGCCGGGCGAGGGCATGGCGGCCGAGCTGCACCGCCGCAATCCGGCGGTGCAGCTCGTGCGCGGGGACGGCAACCGGCTGCCGTTCGCGGCGGGTTCCCTCGACCTGCTGACGTACGCACAGTCGTGGCACTGGACCGACCCGGCCCGTTCGGTGCCCGAGGCACTGCGCGTGCTGCGGCCCGGCGGGGCGTTGGCCGTCTTCTCGAACGACCCGGACGTCGAGGTCGAGTGGATCGCCGGCCAACAGGCGCGGATCGAGGAGGCCTTCGGGCCGGGCTGGTACATCAACGAACGCGCCCGCTCGCAGGGCGGCCTGGAGTTCACCACCCGCCTGCTGCGCTGGTCGCGCCGCCTCCCGGTCGACGCGCACCTCGCGAAGCTGTCCACCCATTCCCTGTTCCTGATCGGCGAACCCGGCACGGACGCCTTCCTCGCCGCCGAACGGGTGCGCTTGCTGGAGCAGTTCCCGGACGGCTGGATCGAGGAGCACTACGTGGTCGACCTGAGCCTCGCGGTCCGCCCCGCGTCCCCGCCGGGACGACGAGACCCCTGGGAGGCGGGCGGAGCCCGCAGCGCGGGCGATCCGTGATCGGCGACTCGCTACTGCGGCCGCTCGCCGCGGCGGGCCGGGACGCTGACCGCCGCGGGCGAGGAGTGATGCGACCGGTCCCGCCCGACGGGGGTGCGGGCGGGACCGGTGGTCAGGGGGCGGGTGCGGTCCGCGGGGGGCGGAGCCAGGTGGGGGCGGGTTTGGGCGGGTTGGGCGGGTGGGTGGGGTGCGGTCAAGCGGCGGCCGGGGAGCCGTCGACGGGGGCGTCCTGGGGAGAGACGCCGAAGGCCTTGACGGCTTGGTAGTACGTCCAGGCAGTGCTGTCGCAGGAGGTCTTCTTGGCGCCCGTGTACGCCGCGCACACCCGCTTCAGGTCCGCGTAGAAGGCGTCGTCGACGCGGGACTTGTTGGCCGGGAAGGCGCCGGCCGCCTTGAAGTTGCGGTAGCCGAAGTCGTGGCGGGCACACGCCGTCTGGAAGGGGAAGCCGAAGGGGTTGTCGGGCGAGGAGGAGCAGTAGTCCGTCGACCAGTCGAAGCCGTACGCCGCCCACCGGCCCTGGTTCGCGCGCGCCGCGACCCAGGCGTTGTAGCTGGTGAGGCTGGTCTGCGTCCAGCTGCTCAGCACCTGCGGCTTGTCGGCCGGCGCGGCGGACGCGGGCGCCGCGAAGACGAGGACACCGGCCGTGGCCGCGGCCGCGGAGGCGAGGACGGGAGCGAGACGGCGGCGCATGGGATTCCTCCAGGACGGAGTCGGGGGAAACCGCCCCGGGCAACTCCCGTAGCGGCGACGGGATCCAGGTTGGGAGCGGGCCATATCGCCGATCCCCACGACGCCTATAACGGAGCGTGTCGCCACGGGTGTCGGGGGAGCCCGGCCGGGCCGGGTGCGGTAGTCGTTCCCGTCCTCAGGTACGACTCGGCATCAGACTTCAGACAGAGCCGACGTTCGTCCTGCGGAGGGACGCGCATCTCGGGCATCCTGCCGACACTGGGTCATATGAAGCGCCGTCCCCTCGCCATCGCCACCGCCACCGCAGGAGTCCTCGCCACGGCCGCCTTCGCGCTGCCGCACCTCCCGCCCAACCCCGTGACCGACTCGATCAACGACCAGGTGTTCAAGGAGAAGAGCAGGCGGTACGCGACCGCCACCGACGCCCGCGCCGGCAATGCGCCCAGGCCCGCCGGGCACACGCAGACCGACCCGACGTCGGCATCGGCATCGGCATCGGCGCTGCCGTCCTGGGTGCCCAAGGACGCCACGGACATACGCATACGCGCGCGCCGCAGCGGCGAAGCCCGCCTGATCCGCTTCACGCTGGGCGCGACCCCGCTGAACGGGCCGCAGTGCACCACCGGCGTGCCGAAGCGGCTGCACGGGCGGGTGCTGGACGCGCGGTGGTGGCCGCGCGACACCAGGGCCGAGGAGCGGCCCGAGTGCCGGGACGTCCACCAGTACCAGGTGGCGGTCCGCGGCAAGCGCGTCTACGCCTGGACCGACGGGACCCTCTCCCCCGGGGTGAAGGCGCCCGCCCCGGCCGCTGTCGGCGCGGCGGCCCGCTAACGCGTCAGCGCGGCCGCGGTGGCCCGGACGAAGCCCTCCGGGTTGTCGAGCATGATGGTGTGCCCGCAGTCCGGGACGGGGACCACGGCGACGCCGGCAGCCTCCAGCGCCTCGGCCCCGGCGAGGGGGCCGTCGGCCTCGGGCAGGAGATAGGTGCGCGGAACCTTCAGCTCCAGCAGGAGTTCCCGCATGGTCGGGGTCGTGCCCGCCGCGAGGTGGACGGCGGAGCGGTACAGGGCGGTGCGGCCGGCCAGCCGCATCGTGGACCACCAGTGCGCACCCACCCGGTCGCGGACCTCGGCCCAGCCGCCGGCCAGGAACTCCTCCTCAGTGTAGGAGGCGATGCCGCTGCTGCCGGTGGTCCGGGGGACGACCGGTACGGGGTCCAGGTTGGCGTCGACGAGCACCAGCCGGGAGACCAGGCGGGGGTGCCGGTGGGCCAGCACGACGGCCACGGCTCCGCCCATGCTGTGGGCGATCACCTCGGAGTCGGCGACACCGGCCGCGTCGAGGGCGGCGGCAAGGGCGTCGGCGTGCGCTTCGAGGGTGTAGGGGAAGTGCTCGGGGCGGTCGCTGTGCCCATGCCCGAGCAGGTCGACCAGCAGGGAGCGCCGGCCGGCCAGCAGCGGGTGTACGGCGCTCGCCGTGAAGTAGGCGGGTGAGGTCGCTCCGAGGCCGTGCACGTACACCCGGGCGGGCTCGGCTCCGGGCAGTTCGACCCAGCGGATCCGGTCATCTTCCGGTGTGACGGCGGCACTTCGCACCCTGCGCTCCCTTGGTCGTTGGACGCGGACGACCCTAACCGGGACGGGGCCTGCCTCGTCTACCCTCGTCGGGTGAGTACCCATCTGAACCTGCTCGGCGGGGACGTGCCGCCGGGCACCGGCGAGCCGCTCGCGGGAGCAGCCGTGGCGGTGTGGTCCCTCGACACGACCCTCGACGTGGTCGGCGGGCACCGCGTCGAGGAGGCGCTGGCCCTCCTGGACGCGGAGGAGCGGGACCGGAGCGCCCGGTTCGTGCGGCCCGTCGACCGCCACCGGTACCTCGCCTCGCACATCGGGCTGCGGGTGCTGCTCGGCGGCTACCTGGGGACGGCCCCGGAGGAGGTGACCCTGGTCCGGGACACGTGTCCGTGCTGCGGCGCCCCGCACGGCCGGCCGGCGGTGGCCGGCGGCGGCCTACAGTTCTCGCTCTCGCACAGCGACGACCTGGCGTACCTGGCCTTCGCGGCGGTGCCCGTCGGTGTCGATGTCGAGAAGCACCCGAGTGCCCAGGCGGTGGCCGACGTACTGGGCACGTTGCACCCTGCGGAGACCGCGGAGCTGACCGCCGCGCCCGAGGAGGAGCGGCAGATGCTGCTGGCCCGGCTGTGGGCCCGCAAGGAGGCCTGCCTCAAGGGCCTGGGCACCGGGCTGGCCCTGGGGGTGGCCGAGCCGTACGTGGGCAGCGGCTCCGCCCCGGCGGAGGTGGCGGGCTGGCACCTGACGGACCTTCCCGCCCCGGGCGGGTACGCGGCGGCCCTCGCCGTCCGCACGCCCGCCTGACGGCCCCTCTCCCCCACCCGCACCCGGCCGCACCGGCCCGCCCGGCGCCGCACCAGGCCGCACGGCCATGCCCGGCCCTCCACCAGGCCGCACGGGCAGCCACGCCCGGCCCCGCACCCCGCCGCACGGCCGGGCCCGGGGTGGTCGTCCCGGCAGGCGGCCGCCACGCCGCGGCGGCGTCAACGGCCCCGTTCCCCACGAGGGCCGTTATCGTGACCGCCATGGACATCCGCCCCGCGCGTACCGTCGCCGAACTCCAGGCCGCGGAGGGCCTCTTCGACGGACCCGTCCGCCTGGACTGGTCCGAGCGCTTCCTCTCCTCGCCGGGACACCTGATGTTGATCGCGTACGTCGACGACGTCCCCGCCGGCATGGTCACCGGGGTCGAAATGAGCCATCCCGACAAGGGCACCGAGATGTGCCTGTACGAGCTCTCCGTCGACGAGGGCTACCGCCGGCGCGGCATCGGCCGGGCCCTGACCGAGGCGCTCGCCGACGCGGCCAAGGCGCGCGGCTGCTACGGCATGTGGGTGGGCGTCGACGCCGACAACGAGGCCGCCCTGGCCACCTACTCCGCCGCCGGCAGCCGCGACGAGGGCGTCTTCGCCATGCGCGGCTGGCCCCTGTCGGGCTGACTCCCCCGGCGGCGGCGTGTCGTGCCGCCAGTCGGCGCACCCTCCGCGCGGCCGGCCCCCGCCTGGCCGAGCATCGGCGCATGACCGCATTCACCGCCCTGCTCCCGGCCACCGCCCTGCTGGCGGCGGCCACCGCCCTGCCCCCACACCCCTCAGCCTCAGCCGCCGTCGCCTCCGCCCGCGCGGGAGCCGCCACCGCCGCCTACGTCGTGGTCCTCAAGGACACCACCCCGCGCGCCCCGGCCGCCCGCGCCGTGGCCGCCGAGGCCGCGGACGCCGGCGACGAGGTCGGGGCCGTGTACGACACCGCGCTCAGCGGCTTCTCGTTGCGCACCACCGCCGCGCGGGCCGCCGCCCTGGCGGCGGATCCACGGGTGGCCTCGGTGGAGCCGGACGCCGAGTTCCGGATCAGTGGGGCGCAGAGCCCGGCGCCCTGGCCGCTGGACCGGATCGACCAGCAGGACCTCCCGCTGGACGACTCGTACACGTACCGCGGCACGGGCCGGGGCGTCACCGCGTACGTCGTGGACTCCGGGATCAACACGCTCCACGAGGAGTTCGGGGGCCGGGCCCGGGCCGGCTACAACGGGGTCTTCCTGGAGGGTGCGGCAGACTGCAACGGCCACGGCACGCACGTCGCGGGGACGCTGGGCGGGTCGGTGTACGGGGTGGCGAAGGAGGTCTCGCTGGTCGGGGTGAAGGTCGCCAACTGCCGCGGGGAGGCGACCCTGTCGTCCATCCTCGGCGGCCTGGAGTGGGTGGTGAAGGACGCGGCGAAGGCCCCGTCGACCCCGGCCGTCGCCAACATGAGCATGGGCGGCACCCGCAGCTACGCCCTCGACGCGGCCGTCGCCCGGGCGGTGTCCGCCGGGATCACGTTCACCGCGGCCGCGGGGAACTCCGCCGCGAACGCCTGCACCGGCTCCCCCTCGGGCGCGCCCGCTGCGCTGACCGTGGGGGCGACGGACTCCGCCGACCGCTGGGCCCCGTTCTCCGACTACGGCTCCTGCGTGGACCTCTCCGCGCCCGGGGTGTCCGTGGTCTCCGCGTGGAAGGGCTCCACCACCGCCCTCGCCCGCGCCTCCGGCACCTCCATGGCCGCCCCGCACGTGGCCGGCGTCGCCGCACTGCTCCTCTCGGAGGGGCTCGCGGGCGGCACGGTGAAGACCCCGGCCGCAGTGTCCGACGCGCTGCTGCGGGGCGCCGTGCGCGGCCGGATCACCGGGGCCCCGGCCGGCACCTCCGACCGGCTGCTCACCATCCCGGCGGCCGGGTGAGCCGCCGCGGGCACCGCGGCACCATGGCACCGGATCTGATGGGACATCAATTTCTGTGTGTTTCGGACGAAAGGAAGTCATTGACTTCTCATGACCGTGACGCGTCAATGTCGGCCACCGCACCGGCTCGGCCTCCTCCCCACAGCGGGTGGGGGGAGGGGTTCGTCTGACGAAGGAGTCGCGACCCAGTGAGTACAACGTTCCGACGAAGAGTGCTGGCCGGGGTGGGCGCGCTGTCCCTGGCGCTGACGGGCGGCGTGGTGGGCCTGGCCGGTACGGCACAGGCGGCCACCAGGACCACCCCCGTCTTCGAGAACTGCGACGCCCCGGCACCGCAGCCGGACGGCTCGGGAACCCAGAACTACACGGTCACCCTGCCCGACACCGCGAAGGCCGGCGATGTCGTGCCCATCACCATCGACCCGGGTGCGAGCCCGCTGATCCCGGGCTTCTCCGTGACGACGGTGAACACCACCAAGATCACATTGAAGGTCGGGGCGACGACGCAGGTGGTGACCAGTCCCCCCGAGACCGTCAGCGTCGTGGCCGGCACCCCGCTCGACCCCAAGCCGTTCTCCGGAACCGTCCGGATCCCCGACGGCAGCGAGGGCACCTCGGTCGACGTCAAGCTCGACCTGGCCGTCACGGACGCGGACCTGAGCGGCTCGGTCTTCACCACGACCTGCACCCCGGCGCCCCGGCCCAGCGCCAGCCTCGGTTCCGTCGCCGTCGAGGCCCTGCCCAAGGATCCGGTCACCACCAGGCTGACGCCGAACAGCGGCGGGGCCGGCACCGCGGTCGTCGTGAACGGCGCCAACTTCCCGGCGGGGCCGGTCACCTGTTCCGCACTGCTGGCGGGCGCGGCGACCGGCGACACGGGCTCCGGCACGGCGGACGCGTCCGGCGCGGCGACCTGCACCGTCACCGTCTCCAAGAAGGCCGACGCCATCAAGATCGACGGCTCGGTCGCACCGTACAAGTCGTTCGTGTTCCTGGAGGAGCAGGCGGGCGTGAAGAACCCGATCGACATAGAGGTCCTGCCCGGCCCGCTCGCGCTCGGCCCCAAGGACGGGCAGCCGGCCGTCTCCTTCCCCTCCGTCACCATCAACGGCAAGTCCCAGTCGGTCGTCGGCGTCTTCAACGCCGCCACCGTCCAGGACTTCCGCGGCGGCACGCTCGGCTGGGACGTGACGGCGACCCGTACGCCGTTCCTGAACCAGACGACCGGGCACTCGATGGCGAAGGCGCAGCTCGGCATCCAGCCGTCCTGCACCGTGACGAACCCGGACAGCCCGAGCACGTGCACCGCGGGCGCGCCGGGCGCGATCACCGACACGCCGATGAAGGTGGCCTCGCAGGCGGCCGGCGGCGACGAGCTGACCGGCGGTGAGTTCGCCGTCGGGGGCGCCGGGATGATCCAGCTCCCGCCGTTCATGTTCGCCGACACCTACCAGACGGTCGTCACGTTCTCGATCGCCTGACCGGCAACACCCGACCGGCTCCGGTCCGGGGGTGGTGCGGCGCCCCGAAGCGCGCTGCACCACCCCCGCATCCGCATCCGCATCCCGCGTCCCGCGTCCCGCGTCCCGCATCCCGCACCTCGTATCCCGCATCCGCCACCGCCGACGGGAGAGCCCATGCGCCGCCGCACCCGCACGTCCCCACCCGGCCCGCCCGGCCCGCCCGGCCCGTCCGGCCCGTCCCGCCCGCTCCTCGGCCTGCTGCTCCTGCTCACGGCACTGCTCCTGCCCGCCGCCCAGCCGCACCCGGCCGCGGCCGCGGACAACGGCACCTGGGGCGTGTTCCCGACGCCGCCGGCCGGCGCCGCGGTGACCGACCGCGCCTACTTCTTCCACCAGGGGGTGGCGGGCACCACCATCAGCGACAGCGTGACGATCGTGAACTCCTCCGACCGGGAGCGGACGTTCCGGGTCTTCGCCACCGACGCCGTGAACACCCCCGTCGGCGGCGCCTTCGCCCTGCTGCCCGCGGACCGCACGCCCAGGGACGTCGGCGCGTGGGTCGCACTGGCGCCGCAGGCCGCGAGCACCGTCACCGTGCCGGCCCGGGGCCGCCTGGACCTCCCGTTCACCGTGCGGGTCCCGCAGGACGCGGCCCCGGGCGACCACGTCGGCGGGATCGTCGCCCTCGGCACCGAGGTCGAGGGCATCCAGCAGGACGGCAAGGTGCAGGTCGGGGTCAAGCGGCAGGTCGGCGCCCGGCTGTACTTCCGCGTCCCGGGACCGCTGGCGCCCGGGCTGAGCGTGGAGGACGTGCGGGTGCGGCGGTCCGCGCCCCTGCTGCCGTGGGTGCGCAAGGCCCGCGCCACGGTCTCGTACGCCCTGGTCAACCGTGGCAACGTGGTGATCGAGCCGCGGGTGGCGGTCAGGGCCGAGGGGCTGTTCGGCCGCACCGTGCTGGACCGGCCGGCCCGCGAGCAGCGGCTGGTGCTGCTGCCGGGACAGCGGATCGGGCTGACGGAGCCCTGGCCGGACGCCCCGCAGTCGGACCGGGTCACCGTCAGGGTCTCCGCGGGGGCGGCGGCCCACCCGGACCTGGCCGCGGAGTCCGTCGTACGGTTCACCGCCGTGCCGTGGCCGGCGCTGGCCCTGCTCCTGCTGCTCGCGGCCGCGGCCGTCACCGCCCGCACCCTGCACCGCCGCCGCAGCACACCCGCCCCGGGCCTCGACCTCGACCCCGACCCCGACTCCGCCCCCGCCGCGGACCCGGCCCCGACCCGCTGAACCGCGCGAACCCCCGTCCGCGGGGGGGGCGGCCGGGGGTTCGCGCGGGTGGCGGGTTCCGTCAGCGGGCGGGTGTCAGGAGCCTGCCCGCCGGGCGGTCAGTGGTTGCGGGGGAAGCCGAGGTCCACGCCCGCCGGGGCCTCGGAGGGGTCGGGCCAGCGGGTCGTGACGACCTTGCCCCGGGTGTAGAAGTGGATGCCGTCGTTGCCGTAGATGTGGTGGTCGCCGAAGAGGGAGTCCTTCCAGCCGCCGAAGGAGTGGTACCCCACCGGCACCGGGATCGGCACGTTGACGCCGACCATGCCCGCCTGGATCTCCAGCTGGAAGCGGCGGGCGGCGCCGCCGTCCCGGGTGAAGATCGCGGTGCCGTTGCCGAACGGCGAGGCGTTGATGAGGGCCACGCCCTCCTCGTAGGTCTCGGTGCGCAGCACGCACAGCACCGGGCCGAAGATCTCGTCGCGGTAGGCGTCGGAGTCGGTCCGGACGTGGTCGAGCAGGGACAGGCCGATCCAGTGGCCGTTCTCGTGGCCGTCGACCGTGTAGCCGGTTCCGTCGAGGACCACCTCGGCGCCCTGGTCGGCGGCGCCCTTGACGTACGAGGCGACCTTGTCGCGGTGGGCGGCCGTGATCAGCGGGCCCATCTCGGACGTGGGGTCGTTGCCCGGGCCGATCTTGATTTTCTCGGCGCGCTCGCGGATCTTCTCGACGAGGGCGTCGCCGATGGAGCCGACGGCCACGACCGCGGAGATCGCCATGCAGCGCTCGCCGGCCGAGCCGTAGGCCGCCGAGACCGCGGCGTCGGCGGCCGCGTCCAGGTCGGCGTCGGGCAGCACCAGCATGTGGTTCTTGGCGCCGCCCAGGGCCTGGACGCGCTTGCCGTGGGTGGACGCGGTGGTGTGGATGTAGCGGGCGATGGGGGTGGAGCCGACGAAGGAGACGGCCGCCACGTCCGGGTGCTCCAGCAGGGCGTCGACGGCGACCTTGTCGCCGTGCACCACGTTCAGCACGCCGTCCGGCAGGCCGGCCTCCTTGGCCAGCTCGGCCAGCTTGTTCGCAGCCGACGGGTCCTTCTCGCTCGGCTTGAGGACGAAGGTGTTGCCGCAGGCGACGGCCAGCGGGAACATCCACATCGGCACCATCGCCGGGAAGTTGAACGGGGTGATGCCCGCGACGACGCCGAGCGGCTGGCGGATGGCGGCGACGTCGACGCGGTGCGACACGGACGTCGACAGCTCGCCCTTGAGCTGCGTGGTGATCCCGCAGGCCAGCTCGACGATCTCCAGGCCGCGGGCGACCTCGCCGAGGGCGTCCGAGTGGACCTTGCCGTGCTCGGCGGTGATCAGCTCGGCGATCTCGTCGCGGTGGGCGTCGAGCAGGGCCCGGTAGGCGAAGAGCACCTTGGTGCGGGCGGCCAGCGAGGACTGGCCCCAGGTCTGGAAGGCCTCCTTGGCGACCCGTACGGCCGCGTCGACCTCGGCCGCGGAGGCGAGGGCGACCTGGGTGGTGACCTCGCCGGTGGCGGGGTCGGTGACCGGGCCGTAGTTGCCCGACGCGCCCTCGACGGTCGTGCCACCGATCCAGTGGTTGACGGTCTTCATTGCCTTTGCTCCTTCACAGATGGCGACGTCGCTGAGCGGCTTGCCGGTCGTACTCCTCGCGGGCCCGGACCGCTGCCGCACGGGTCGCGGTCTCGGCCACAGGAACATCCCACCACGCCTGTGCCGGGGGCGGGCCCGACACAGTGTCGGGTGTTCGGGTCTGTGTGTAGACACATGTGGGACGGTCGGCGTCCCGCGCCTCGGCGAGGGCTTTGCGCAGGTCACCGATGGTGTGGGCGCGGATCACGGCCATGCCGAGGGAGGAGGCGTTGGCCGCCAGGTCCACGGGCAGGGGCGGTCCGGTGTACGAGCCGTCGCCCGCCCGGAAGCGGTACGCGGTCCCGAAGCCCTCGCCGCCCACGGCGTCGGAGAGGCCGCCGATGGAGGCGTAGCCGTGGTTGTCGAGGATCACCACCTTGATCGGGACGCCCTCCTGCACCGCGGTGACGATCTCGGTCGGGTTCATCAGGTACGAGCCGTCGCCGACGAGCGCCCACACGGGCCGGCCGGGGTCGGCGAGGGCGACGCCGAGGGCGGCCGGGATCTCGTAGCCCATGCAGGAGTAGCCGTACTCGACGTGGTACTGGTGCGGGGAGCGGGCCCGCCAGAGCTTGTGCAGGTCGCCGGGGAGCGACCCGGCCGCGTTGATGATCACGTCGGTGTCGTCGACCAGGGCGTCGAGGGCTCCCAGGACCTGGGCCTGGGTGGGGCGGGCGTCGTCGTCGGGGGCGTGGAAGGCCTGGTCGACCAGGGCCCCCCAGTAGGTCTTGGCCTTGCGGTAGGTCTGCTCGTACGCGGGGTCCACCCGGTGGCCGGCCAGCTCGGCGCGCAGGGCGTCGAGGCTCTCGCGGGCGTCGCCGACGAGGGGCAGTGCGGCCTGTTTGTGCGCGTCGTACGGGTCGAGGTTGAGGCCGAGGAAGCGGACCCCAGGGTCCTGGAAGAGGGTGGACGAGGCGGTGGTGAAGTCGGTCAGCCGGGTGCCGGCGGCGATGACCAGGTCGGCGGCGCGGGCCAGGTCGTCGGCGGTGGCGGTGCCGGTGTGGCCGACGGCCCCCACCTCGGCGGGGTGGTCGTGGCGCAGCGCGCCCTTGCCGGCCTGGGTGGCGGCGACGGGGATGCCGGTGGCCTCGGCGAAGTCGCGCAGGGCGTCCTCGGCGGCGCTGTGGTGGATGCCGCCGCCGGCGATCAGCAGGGGGCGGCGGGCTGCGCGGACCGCCGCGGCGGCGGCGTGCAGCTCGGCGGTACCGGGCCGGGGCCGGCGTACGGTCCACACCCGCTCGGCGAAGAATTCCTCGGGCCAGTCGTAGGCCTCCGTCTGGACGTCCTGCGGCAGGGCCAGGGTGACCGCGCCGGTCTGCACGGGGTCGGCGAGTACCCGCATGGCCTGGAGGGCGGCCGGGACGAGGGCCTCGGGGCGGGTGATCCGGTCGAAGTGGCGGGAGACCGGCCGCAGGGTGTCGTTGACGGACACGTCGCCCGCGTGGGGCACCTCCAGCTGCTGGAGCACGGGGTCGGCGGGCCGGGTGGCGAAGGTGTCGCCGGGCAGCAGGAGGACGGGAATCCGGTTGATGGTGGCGAGGGCGGCGCCGGTGACCAGGTTGGTGGCGCCCGGGCCGATCGAGGTGGTGACGGCGTGCGCGGAGAGCCGGCCGCTGTGGCGGGCGTAGCCGACGGCGGCGTGCACCATGGCCTGCTCGTTGCGGCCCTGGAGGAAGGGCATGTCCGGCCGGCCGGTCTCCAGGAGGGCCTGACCGATGCCGGCGACGTTCCCGTGTCCGAAGATCCCCCAGGTGGCCGCGACCAGCCGCCGGCGGCGGCCGTCCCGCTCGGTGTACTGACGGGTGAGGAAGCGGACGAGGGCCTGGGCGACGGTGAGCCTCATCGGGTCGGGTCCTCCGCTCGGTAGAAGGGCAGCCGGGGGTCCACGTCCTGGCCGGGCCAGGTGTCCCGGATCCAGGCGTGGTCGGGGTGGTCCCGGATCAGCCACTCCCGTGCCCGGTCCGGTCCCGCCATCACGTTGAGGTAGTACATGTCGTGTCCGGGGGCGGCGATGGACGGCCCGTGCCAGCCGTCCGGGATGAGGACGGCGTCGCCCGTGCGCACCTCGGCGAGGATGTCGGTCTTCCCGGCCGGGGAGGGGCTGACACGCTGGTATCCGAGGCCGGGCGTGTCGCCGTGCGGGGCGATCTCGTAGTAGTAGACCTCCTCCAGGCGGGACTCCCGGCCCGGCTCGTGCTCGTCGTGCTTGTGCGGCGGGTACGAGGACCAGTTCCCGCCGGGGGTGAGCACCTCGACCGCGATGAGCCGGTCGCAGGCGAAGGCGTCGGCGGCGGCGAAGTTGTTGACCTGGCGGGAGCACCGGCCGGCGCCGCGGAGTTCGACGGGGACGTCGGCGGCCGGACCGTACCGGGCCGGCAGCACCCGCTCGCAGACGGCGCCGGCCAACGCGAACCGGCCTCCCCGCGGGGCGGTGATGCTGCTGCGGCTGCCGCGCGGCAGGTACGCGAAGTCGCTGACGGCGTCGAAGACGCCGGCGCGGCCGCGCAGCTCGAACACGGCGGTGCCGTCCTCGGCCGACGCCGGGTCGGGGGAGGTGCAGTGGACCGCCGCCGGGCCCGCGAGCGGCAGGACGATCCATTCGCACTCCCCCGCCTCGTGCTCGTACGTCCCGCCGGGGCCGAGGGACAGGATGCGCAGCCGGGCGTGCGGCAGCGCGTGGTCGGCGACGGCCGTCACCCGAGCACCTCCTCGATCTCGGCGGGGAACGGCATCGCCGACGAGCAGGCGAGCCGGGAGGCGACGATCGCACCGGCCGCGTTCGCGTACCGGAGCACCCGGGGCAGGTCCCAGCCCGCCAGCAGGCCGTGGCAGAGCGCGCCGCCGAAGGCGTCGCCGGCGCCCAGCCCGTTGACCACCTCCACCTCCACGGGGGCGGCCTCGGCCACGGTCCCGTCACGGTGCACGGCCAGGACGCCGTCGGGGCCCCGCTTGACCACGGCCAGCTCGACCCCGGCGGCCAGCAGCGCCCGCGCCGCCGCGTGCGGGTCGGACTCGCCGGTCGCGACCTCGCACTCCTGCGTGTTGCCGACGGCCACCGTGGCCAGGCCCAGGGCCTGTGCGTAGGGCTTCGCCGGGTCCTCCTCCCACAGCATCGGCCGCCAGTCCAGGTCGAAGACGGTGATCCCGGCCTTGGCCCGGGCTTCGAGCGCGGCCAGCGTGGCGGCCCGGCTCGGCTGCGCGCTCAGGCCCGTGCCCGTCATCCAGAGCACCCGTGCCGCCCGCAGTGCGGCCCGGTCCAGGTCGTCGGGCCCGATCTCCAGGTCCGGCGCCTTCGGCAGGCGGTAGAAGTACAGGGGGAAGCGGTCCGGCGGGAACAGTTCGCAGAACGTCAGGGGGGTGGGGTGGGCGGCCACTTCGGTCACCCAGCGGTCGTCGACCCCGAACCGCCGCAGCTCGGCCCGCAGGTACGTCCCGAACGGGTCCGCGCCGGTCCTGCTGATCAGCGCGGTGCGCCGGCCCAACCGGGCGGCCGCGACGGCCACGTTGGCGGGCGAGCCGCCGAGGAACTTCCCGAAGGTGTCCACCTCCGCGAGCGGTACGCCCGTTCTGAGCGGGTAGAGATCCACCCCGATCCGCCCCATGGTGATGAGGTCGAACACGACATCCTCCGCTGTGGTCACAGGCCAGTCCTCCCGCTCGTCCCGCACCCTAAGGTGGCCGTCATGACGTCCTCCCCGCCCGCGTTGACCCGTATCCGTGTCGGTTCGGCTCCGGACTCGTGGGGTGTCTGGTTTCCCGACGATCCGCAGCAGACGCCGTGGGACCGCTTCCTCGACGAGGTCGCCGGGGCCGGCTACGAGTGGATCGAGCTCGGCCCGTACGGCTACCTCCCCACCGATCCCGCCCGCCTCACCGACGAGACCGGAAGGCGGGGCCTGCGCGTCAGCGCGGGCACCGTCTTCACCGGACTCCATCACGGGCCCGCCGTGTGGGAGGAGACCTGGGAGCACGTGTCGCGGATCGCGGCGCTGACCCGGGCCATGGGCGCGGAGCACCTGGTCGTCATCCCCTCCTTCTGGCGGGACGACAAGACCGGCAAGGTGCTGGAGGACCGGGTGCTCAGCGCCGCCCAATGGCGTGAACTGACCACGCAGACCGAGCGGCTGGGCCGGGAGGTGCGGGACCGTCACGGGCTGCGGATCGTGGTCCACCCGCATGCCGACACGCACCTCGACAGCCCCGAGAACGTGGCCCGCTTCCTGGACGCCACCGACCCGGAGCTGGTCTCCCTCTGCCTGGACACCGGGCACTACGCGTACTGCGGCGGCGACAGCGTCCAGGCGATCGAGACGTTCGGCGAGCGGATCGGCTACCTGCACCTGAAGCAGGTCGATCCGCGGATCCTCACCGAAGTCCTCGCGGAGCAGCTGGCGTTCGGCCCGGCGGTGGCGCGGGGGGTGATGTGCGAGCCGCCGGCGGGGGTGCCCGCGCTGGAGCCGGTGCTCGCCGCCGCCCAGCGGCTCGGTGTGGACCTGTTCGCCATCGTGGAGCAGGACATGTACCCCTGCCCGCCCGACCGGCCGCTGCCCATCGCCCGCCGCACCCGCGCCTACCTGCGCTCCTGCGGCGCCCGCTGACCACCCGACCGCTGACCACTGACCCGCTGACCCGCTGACCACCCGCCTGCTGACCGCTGACCACCCGCCTGGAGGACACACGACATGAGCACGCTCGGCATCGCCCTCATCGGGGCCGGGAAGATGGGCACCGACCACGCCCGCCGGATCGGGCGGACGGTCGGTGGCGCCCGGGTGGCGGCCGTGGCCGACCCGGACGGCGACCGGGCCAAGGAGGTCACGGCCGGCCTGGACGGGGCGAGCGCCCACACGGACGCGGCGGCCGCGATCGCCGCGCCGGGGGTGCAGGCCGTCCTGATCGCCTCCCCCGGGCCGGCCCACGAGGAGGCCATCGGGCTCGCCCTGGAGCGGGGGCTCCCGGTGCTGTGCGAGAAACCGATGACCCCGGACACGGCGGGGGCGCTGCGCGTGATGGAGGCCGAGCAGCGGCTGGGCAGGCGGCTGGTCCAGGTGGGGTTCATGCGGCGGTACGACGCGGAGTACGAGGAGCTCAAAGGGCTGCTGGACGCGGGCGGGATCGGCCGACCGCTGTTCCTGCACTGCCGGCACCGCAACGCCGTCTCCCTGCCCTTCTTCACCAGCGACAGCCTGATCAACGACTCGCTGGTGCACGAGGTCGATGCGACCCGCTGGCTGCTGGGGGAGGAGATCGCCGCGGTGTCGGTGTTCTCCCCGCCTCCGACCTCGGCGGCCCCGCCGGAGCTGCACGATCCGCGGTTCGTGCTGATGGAGACCTCCGGCGGGGTCCTCGTCGACGTGGAGGTCTTCGTCAACTGCGGCTTCGGTTACGAGGTCCGGTGCGAGGCGGTCGGCGAGTCGGGCAGCGCCTCCATCGGCGAGCCCCGGGCGATGACCGTCCGCCGGGCGGGCGCCCGCTCCGGCGCGATCCCGCAGGACTTCACCGTGCGCTTCGCCGACGCGTACGACCGCCAGCTGCGGCGGTGGGTGGCGGCGGCCGCGCGGGGCGGGGTGGCCGGACCCGGCGCGTGGGACGGCTACGCCGCGGCGGCCGTCTGCGAGGCCGGGATCGCGGCCGGGCGCAGCGGAGTCCGGACCCCGGTGGAGTTGGTGGAGCGGCCGGCCCTGTACCGCTGAGCGGCGGCGCCCCCGGCCTCGCGGGCCGGCTTCCCGTAGGCCGGGGCCGCCCCCTGGGGGTGTCCCGTGAGGGCGTCCCCGGGGGATCCCGCGGGCATCCCGGAAGCCTCACCCGTCACAGGAGTCCCCCGCGGATCACGCATGTCCGCATCACGCCGATTTTCCGTCACAGGCTTTCGACAACCCCTCCCCCGTCGTCACACTCCGTCGTTCCCCGGGCACAACCCGAGCGATCGTCTGTGTCCACGCGCCGGCTCCCCCGACGGCCTCCCGGCCGGCCCGCCACGTGGACGAGGGAGGTGTCGTGGATGAGCGACGGACAGCTGTGGACGTACAAGGAGATCGCCGCCCATATCCGGGTCCAGCCGGACTCGGTCCGCTCGTACCGCAAGCACGGACTGCTGCCCCCGCCCGACCACGTCGAGGGCGGCAAGCCCTACTGGTACGCCGACACGGTCCGGGCGTGGGCGGCCCGCCGCCCCGGCAATCGGCGCCGCGACACCTGACCGCCCCGGAAAACGCCGACACCTCTCGCATTCATACCCCCTGGGGGTATAGTCTCTGGGTGTCGGGAGGACGGTGGAGTGACAGCCCCCGCGCTGCCCCCCTTCCGGCAGCACCGGACGCACCTTCGAAGAGGAGAACGACATGACCGCCGAGACGGACACCCGGACCACCACCGTCTACCGGGTGACGGGCATGACCTGCGGCCACTGCGAGGGCGCGGTGACCAGCGAGCTCTCCGCCCTGCCGGGCGTCACCTCGGTCAAGGCCGTCGCAGCGACCGGCGAGGTCACCGTGGTCTCCGGGACGCCGCTCGCCGACGAGGACGTCCGCGCCGCCGTGGACGAGGCCGGCTACGAGTTCGCCGGCCGCGCCTGAGGCCTCCGGCCCTCCGCGGCCGGCACCTCCAGCACCCTCCAGCACTGCGCAGCACCCGACCGGGCCGTACCTCCAGCTCATACTGGATCCGTACGGCCCGGATCCCCCTTGGAGCCGGATCATGAGCATGAGCACGAGTACGAGCAGCAGTACGGTGCACGACGGACCCATAGCGGCGGCGCCCGCCGACACCACCGAGGTCGAGCTGACGATCGGCGGGATGACCTGCGCCTCCTGCGCGGCCCGCATCGAGAAGAAGCTCAACCGGATGGACGGCGTCAGCGCCACGGTGAACTACGCCACCGAGAAGGCCCGGATCTCCTACGGCCCCGCCACCACGGTGGCCGACCTGATCGCGACCGTCGTCAAGACCGGGTACACCGCCGAGGAGCCCCCGCCGCCGCTGCCCGCGACCCAAGCGGAAGCGGAGGCTGAGGCTGGGGCCGAGGCGCCGAAGCGGGCGGCGGACCCCGAGACGGCCGCCCTGCGCGAGCGGCTGCTGGTCTCCGCCGCGCTCTCGCTGCCCGTCGTCCTGCTCGCCATGGTCCCGGCCCTCCAGTTCGACAACTGGCAGTGGCTCTCCCTGGCGCTCGCCGCGCCCGTGGTCGTCTGGGGCGCGCTGCCCTTCCACCGGGCCGCCTGGACCAATGCCCGGCACGGGGCCGCCACCATGGACACCCTCGTCTCCGTCGGCACCCTCGCTGCCTTCGCCTGGTCCCTGTGGGCCCTGTTCTTCGGCCACGCCGGAATGCCGGGCATGCGCCACGGCTTCGACTTCACGATCTCCCGCACCGACGGCTCCTCCACCATCTACCTGGAGGTCGCCGCCGGCGTCGTCAGCTTCATCCTGCTCGGCCGCTATCTGGAGGCCCGTTCGAAGCGGAAGGCGGGCGCAGCGCTCAAGGCCCTGATGGAGCTCGGCGCGAAGGACGTCGCCGTGCTGCGCGGTGGCCGCGAGGTACGGATCCCGGTGAGCGCCCTCGCGGTCGGCGACCGGTTCGTCGTCCGCCCCGGCGAGAAGATCGCCACCGACGGGACCGTCGTCGAGGGCAGCTCCGCCGTGGACGCCTCGATGCTGACCGGCGAGTCGGTCCCGGTGGAGACCGGGGTCGGGGACTCCGTCACCGGCGCCACCGTCAACGCCTCCGGCCGCCTCGTCGTCGAGGCCACCCGGATCGGCGCCGACACCCAGCTCGCCCGCATGGCCAAGCTCGTCGAGGAGGCGCAGAACGGCAAGGCCGAGGTGCAGCGCCTCGCCGACCGGATCTCCGGGATCTTCGTCCCCGTCGTCCTGCTCCTGACCCTCGGCACCTGGGTCACCTGGCTGCTGATCACCAGCAGCGCCACGGCCGCCTTCACCGCCGCAGTGGCCGTACTGATCATCGCCTGCCCCTGCGCCCTGGGCCTCGCCACCCCCACCGCGCTGATGGTCGGCACCGGCCGCGGCGCCCAGCTGGGCATCCTGATCAAGGGGCCCGAGGTGCTGGAGTCCACCCGCCGCGTCGACACCGTGGTCCTCGACAAGACCGGAACGGTCACCACGGGCCGGATGGCGCTGGCCGACGTCCACCCCGCCGAGGGCACGGACGAGGCCGAGCTGCTGCGCCTCGCCGGCTCGCTCGAGCACGCCTCCGAGCACCCGATCGGCCGGGCCGTCGCCGCGGGCGCGGCGACGGCGGTGGGCGCCCTGCCGGTCCCGGAGTCCTTCGAGAGCCTCGCCGGCCTCGGCGTGCAGGGCGTCGTGGAGGGCCACGCGGTCCTGGTGGGCCGCCCCCAGTTGCTCGCCGACCGGTCGATCCCGCTGCCGGACGGCCTCGCCGAGGCCAAGGCGGCCGCCGAGGCAGAGGGCAGCACCGCCGTCCTCGTGGCCTGGGACGGTGCGGCGCGCGGGGTCCTCACGGTGGCCGACGCGGTCAAGGACACCAGCAAGGAGGCGGTCTCGCGGCTGCGGGCGCTCGGCCTCACCCCGGTCCTGCTGACCGGCGACAACAAGGCCGTGGCCGAGACGGTGGCCCGCGAGGTGGGCATCGACGAGGTGATCGCCGAGGTGCTCCCGCAGGACAAGGCCGACGTCGTACGCCGTCTCCAGGCCGAGGGGCGTACGGTCGCCATGGTCGGCGACGGCGTCAACGACGCGGCCGCACTCGCCCAGGCCGATCTGGGCCTGGCCATGGGCACCGGCACGGACGCCGCCATCGAGGCGAGCGACCTGACCCTGGTCCGCGGGGACCTGCGGGTCGCGGCCGACGCGATCCGGCTCTCCCGCCGAACTCTCGGCACCATCAAGGGCAACCTGTTTTGGGCCTTCGGCTACAACGTGGCGGCCCTGCCGCTCGCCGCGGCCGGCCTGCTCAACCCGATGATCGCAGGGGCCGCGATGGCTTTCTCCTCGGTTTTCGTGGTGACGAACAGCCTGCGTCTGCGATCCTTCCGCTAGGGCGCCTCTCCTCACTCTGCGCACACTTCCTTCACAGGAGACGCAGATCACAGCGATGGCAACGTAACCATTGGGCCCCGCAGTGGGTCTAATGGGGCGATGCCGGAACGTCTTGGGGGACGTTCGACGGGGGTCTTGGGGGACATCCGTGGCATCGGCCGGCCGGGACGCGTGCTCAACGGGGTGCTTTGAGCGGCCCTCCCGACCCGTACGGGTCCCGGCAGACACCCGACCGGAGCGCAGCCGGCCTGCGCTCCTCGCCGACACCCCGGCTCGGATCCCGTGGGGGGAATCCGGTGCCGGGGATAGGAAAAGCGGCCCCGGCCGCCCCCCCCCGGGGGGTGAGCCGGGGCGGGCGTGGGGGGGGCGCCGGGCCCCGGCCCCCCCCCCACCGCCGCCCCCGCGCGCCGGCCCCCCCG
>NZ_JBHXTC010000043.1:0-3690 GCF_042677605.1 Streptomyces sp. NPDC127106
GCCGGTGACGAGGACGCGGTGGTGGGGATCGCCGGGCGCTTCGAAGCGGACGGCCGGAAGACCAAGCGGCTGACCGTCAGCCACGCGTTCCACTCTCCGCACATGGACGGCATGCTGGCCGACTTCCGCAAGGTGGCCGAGCAGCTCACGTACGCCGCCCCGCGCATCCCGCTCGTCTCCCACCTCACCGGCGCCCTCGCCGGCGACGAGATGGCCTCCGCCGACTTCTGGGTCCGGCACGTCCGGGAAGCCGTCCGCTTCCTCGACGGCATCCGCACCCTGGAAGCCGCCGGCGTCACCGCGTACGTGGAAATCGGGCCCGACGGGGTGCTGTCCGCGCTGGCCCAGGACTGCCTGGTCGGTGACGGCGGCGCCGGCGGCCCCGATGGCGCCGTCTTCGTGGGCGCGCTCCGCAAGGGCCGGCCCGAGGCCGAGACCCTCGCCGCCGCCCTCGGCCGGGCCCACGTCCACGGCGTCACCGTCGACTGGACGGCGTACTTCTCCGGCACCGGCGCCCGCCGCGTCGACCTGCCCACCTACGCCTTCCAGCGCGAGCGCTACTGGGTCGACTCCTTCGCCGCCGCCGAGGACGCCGCCTCGCTCGGCCTCGATCCGGCCGGGCACCCGCTGCTCGGCGCCGCGGTCGAGCTGCCCGGAACCGGCGGGTTCCTGTTCACCGGCCGGCTCTCCCGCCGGACGCACCCGTGGCTGGCCGACCACGTCGTGGCCGACTCCGTGGTCGTCCCCGGCGCGGCCCTCGTCGAACTGGCGCTGCGGGCGGGGGACGAGGTCGGCTGCGGGCACGTGGAGGAGCTGACCGCCGAGGAGCCGCTCCTCCTCCCCGAGGACGGGGCCGTACAGCTCCGGCTCACCGTGGGCGGAACCGAGGACACCGGCCGCCGTCAGGTGGAGGTGCACAGCCGCACGGAGGCGGGCGACGGAGACGGGCAGTCAGGCGGGTCCTGGACCCGGCACGCCACCGGGTTCCTCGCCGCGGACGCGGCCGAGGCCACCGGGGAGACCGGCAGCAGCGGTGACGCCGCGTGCTGGCCGCCCACCGGAGCCGAAGAGGTCTCCGTCGACGCGGTCAACGACCGGCTCGCCGCCGCAGGCCTCTACCACGGGCCCGCCCTGCGGACCCTGACCCGGATCTGGGTACGGGGCGAGGAGGTCTTCGCGCAGGCCCGGCTGTCCGACGAGCTGCGCGCCTCCGCGGGCGGATTCGCCCTGCACCCGGCCCTGCTCGACACCGCCGTCCGGGCGCTCGCGGCGACCGCCGCCCCCACCACCGGTGACGGCGCCGCCCGCGAGCCCCTCACCTGGCGAGGGGTGTCGCTGCACGCGGCCGGAGCCGACGCCCTTCGGCTGCGGATCACCGCCCGCGACGGCGCCGGCACCGTCTCCGTCGAGCTGGCCGACGAGCAGGGCGCGCCCGTCGCCTCCGTCCGGGAGCTGGTCACCCGGGAGCTCGACGCCGACCGGTTCGCGGCGGCCCCGGACGGGGCGTCGCAGGACGGGCTGTTCCGCCTCGACTGGGTGCGTACGGCGGCGCCCGCACGCCCGGCTGCCACGACCCTCGCGGTCATCGCGGACGCCACCGGCAGCGGCGGCGACGCCCACACCGAACTGGCCGCCGCGCTGGGCCGCGCGGGAGTTCCCGCCACCGCGTACGACGGTCTCGGCGCACTGGACGCGGCCGTCGCGGCCGGGCGGCAGCCGATGCCCGACACCGTGGTCGTACCGTTCACGACAGCCCCGGCCCCGGCCCCGGCCACCGGCACCACGGCCCCGGACGCCGCCCGCCTCGCGCAGGACGCCCGGGACGTCACGCACCGGGTACTCGGGACCGTGCAGGGCTGGCTGGACAACCCCCGCTTCGCCGGCGCGCGCCTGGCCGTCGTCACCCGTGGCGCGGTCGCCGCTCACCAGGACACCGAGGCGGGCGACCTCGCCCACACCCCGGTGTGGGGCCTGCTGCGCGCCGCGCAGACCGAGCACCCGGACCGGTTCGTCCTCGTCGACCTCGACGACACCGAAGCCGCCGACCGGGCCCTGCCCGGTGCCCTCGCGTCCACCGAACCCGAACTGGCCGTACGCGGCGGGGCCCTGTACGCACCCCGCCTGGCCCGGGTGGACGCCCGGACGGCGGCCACCGGGGAACAGGCCGGCCGCATCGACACGCGCGGCACGGTCCTCGTCACCGGGGCCGGCGGCGGACTCGCCGGCCTCCTCGCCCGCCACCTGGTCACCGAGCACGGCGTACGGCACCTCCTGCTCACCGGCCGCCGGGGCGCCGACACCGAGACGGCACCCGAACTCACGGCACACCTCACCGCGTTGGGCGCCGAGGTCACCTGGGCGGCCTGCGATGTCGCCGACCGGGACGCGCTGGCCGCGCTCCTGCAGTCCGTACCGGCCGAGCGTCCGCTGACGGCGGTCGTGCACACCGCGGCCGTGCTGGACGACGGCGTCGTCGACCTGCTCACCCCCGAGCGCGTCGACCGGGTCCTGCGGCCCAAGGTGGCGGGGGCGCTGCACCTGCACGAGCTCACCCGCCACCTCGACCTGTCGGCGTTCGTCCTGTTCTCCGCCGCCGCCGGCACCCTCGGCGCCGCCGGCCAGGCCAACTACGCCGCGGCGAACGTGTTCCTCGACGCCCTCGCCCGGCACCGCCGGGCCCACGGGCTGGCCGCCCTCTCCCTCGTGTGGGGCATGTGGGCCGAGGAACGCGGCATGGCGGGCCGACTCACCGAAGCGGAGCGGGAACGCGCCGCACGCGGCGGAGTCGCCCCGCTGCCCGCGGCGGACGGCCTGGCCCTCTTCGACGCCGCCCTCGCCGCGGACGACGAGCCGGTCCTGCTGCCGATCGGCCTCGACCTGCCGACCCTGCGCGCCCGGGCCGCGGACGGCGGACTCCTGCCCGTGTTCCGCGGTCTGGTCCGGACTCCGGTCCGGCCGCGGCGGGCGGCGTCGCCGGCGTCCGACGGGCCCCACGGAGCACAGAGCACCGCGGCCGCGGCCACCGGTGCCGGTGTCCGGACGCTCGCCGAGCGACTGGCCGGCCTGCCGGCGGCCGAGCGGGAACGGACCGTGGTGGACCTGGTGCGCGGCCAGGTGGCCGGCGTACTCGGGTACAGGTCGGCCGAAGCCGTCGGCGAGGAGCAGGCGTTCAAGGAACTCGGCTTCGACTCGCTGACCGCCGTCGAACTGCGCAACCGGCTCGGGGCGGCCGCCGGCCTCCGGCTGCCCGCCACCCTGATCTACGACTATCCGACCCCGGCCGCCCTCGCCCGGCACCTGCTCGGCGAGGTCGCCCCGGACGGCACGGCAGAGCGGAAGCTCTCCGTACTGGAGGAACTCGACCGCCTGGAAAGCACCTTCTCCTCGCTGGACCCGGCGGAACTGGCCGCGGAGGCCGGCGACGACGCGGCCCACGCGCGCATCGCGGTGCGCCTCCAGGCCCTGCTGTCCCAGTGGAACGACGCCCGTCGGACCGACGGCGCGGCGACCACGGCGGACGCGATCGAGGACGCGAGCGACGACGAGCTGTTCGCGCTCATCGACAAGAAGTTCGGCCAGGGCTGAACCCCACCCACCCCCAGGCCCGCGGGGGCGCGCCCCCGGCCGCCGGGGGGGGCCGGCCCCCGCCGGCGGAAGATGAAAAAAAAAAACAGGGACCCCCCCGCCCCA
>NZ_JBHXTC010000043.1:3700-69957 GCF_042677605.1 Streptomyces sp. NPDC127106
GCTACGACGCGTGGTTCGCCCTAATCGAACAGAATTTCTGCACGGGCTGAACAACAAACCCCCCCAGCCCTTACCGCCGTAACCCCGGGTCCGGCGGTACGGCCCCGGCCTTGCCGAATTTCCTCAAATATCCTTCGGGTCCCCCGGACTCCCTTGAAATCCCTTGCATTCCCCTGAGTCCCTCCACGGTCTCGACCACGCGAATAGGTGAAGCGCCAGTGGCGAACGAAGCAAAGCTCCGCGAATACCTCAAGAAGGTCACGACGGATCTCGACGAGGCGTACGGACGCCTGCGGGACATCGAGAGCCAGGCCCACGAGCCCATCGCCATCACGGCCATGAGCTGCCGCTTTCCCGGAGGCGTACGGACCCCCGAGGAACTGTGGGACCTGCTCGCCGCCGGCGGCGACGCCCTCACCGAATTCCCCACGGACCGCGGCTGGGACCTGGACCACCTGTTCTCCGACGACCCCGACGAGCAGGGCACCTCCACCACCCGCGAGGGTGGCTTCCTCGGTGACGCCTCCGCGTTCGACGCGGATTTCTTCGGGATCTCCCCGCGCGAGGCCATGGCGATGGACCCGCAGCAGCGGCTCCTGCTGGAGGCCTCCTGGGAGGCCTTCGAGCGGGCCGGCATCGACCCGAACGGCCTGCGCGGCAGCCAGTGCGGCGTGTTCGTCGGCATGAACGGCTCGGACTACCTGACCCCGCTGCTGGAAGCCGCCGAGGACTACGCGGGTCACCTCGGCACCGGTAACGCCTCCAGCGTCCTCTCCGGTCGACTGTCCTACTCCTTCGGCCTCGAAGGCCCCGCCGTCACCGTCGACACCGCCTGCTCGGCCTCGCTCGTCGCCCTCCACCTGGCGGTGCAGGCGCTGCGGGCGGGGGAGTGCACCCTGGCCGTCGCCGGCGGCGTGCACGTGATGTCCACCCCCGGCCTCTTCGTGGAGTTCAGCAAGCAGCGCGGACTGTCCGCGGACGGCCGCTGCAAGGCGTTCGCCGCGGGAGCCGACGGCTTCGGCCCCGCCGAAGGGGTGGGCGTGCTGCTGCTGGAGCGGCTCTCCGACGCACGGAAGAACGGCCGCCCCGTGCTGGCCGTGGTCCGGGGCTCGGCCGTCAACCAGGACGGTGCTTCCAACGGCCTGACCGCGCCGAACGGGCCGTCGCAGCAGCGCGTCATCCGGCAGGCCCTCGCCAACGCCCGGCTCTCCACCGACCAGGTCGACGCCGTCGAGGCCCACGGCACGGGAACCTCGCTCGGCGACCCGATCGAGGCGCAGGCCCTGCTCGCGACGTACGGCCAGGACCGGCCGGCGGACCGGCCCCTGCTGCTCGGCTCCGTCAAGTCCAACATCGGGCACACCCAGGCCGCGGCCGGCGTCGCCGGCGTGATGAAGATGGTCCTGGCCATGCAGCACGGCGTGCTTCCGCAGAGCCTCCACATCGACGAGCCCTCCCCCCACGTGGACTGGGAGGCGGGCGCCGTCGCCCTGCTCGCCGAGCGGACGCCGTGGCCCGTGACGACGCGACCGCGCCGTGCGGGCGTGTCCTCGTTCGGGTTCAGCGGTACGAACGCGCACGTGATCGTGGAGCAGGCGCCGGAGGCGGAGGCCCTGGTGGTGGAGCCTG
This sequence comes from Streptomyces sp. NPDC127106, assembly GCF_042677605.1. Lineage (NCBI taxonomy): Bacteria > Bacillati > Actinomycetota > Actinomycetes > Kitasatosporales > Streptomycetaceae > Streptomyces > Streptomyces sp. NPDC127106. The sequence continues at coordinate 5,330 of NZ_JBHXTC010000043.1, forward strand.
TGGGGGAGGGGGCGCGTTCGGTGCTGCCGGTGGTGCCGTGGGTGCTGTCGGGCAAGAGTGCGGGCGCGCTGCGGGCGCAGGCGGAGCGGTTGGCGGGCCGGCTGGCCGGGGTGTCGGCTGCGGATCCGGTGGACGTGGGTTGGTCGTTGGCGTCGACCCGGGCGGCGCTGGAGCATCGGGCCGTGGTCCTCGGTGACCATGCGGCCGGTGTCGGCGCGGTGGCGTCGGGTGCGCTGGCCGCGGGTGTGGTGACCGGGTCGGTGGTCGGTGGGAAGACCGCGTTCGTGTTCCCGGGCCAGGGCTCGCAGTGGGTGGGCATGGCGGAGGAGCTGCTGGATGCCTCTGCGGTGTTCGCCGCGCGCATCGAGGCGTGTGCGAAGGCGTTGGAGCCGTTCACCGACTGGTCGTTGGTGGACGTGCTGCGGGGTGTCGATGGCGCGCCGTCGTTGGACCGGGTGGATGTGGTGCAGCCGGCGTTGTTCTCGGTGATGGTGTCGTTGGCCGAGGTCTGGCGTGCTGCGGGGGTGCGTCCGGGTGCGGTGATCGGTCATTCGCAGGGTGAGATCGCTGCCGCGTGCGTGGCGGGGATCCTGTCGCTGGAGGACGCGGCCCGGGTGGTGGCGCTGCGCAGCCAGGCGATCGGGCGGGTGCTGGCGGGGCTGGGCGGGATGGTGTCGGTGCCGCTGCCGGCTGCGGAGGTGCGGGAGCGGATCGCGCCGTGGGGCGAGGAGCGGATCTCCGTCGCCGCCGCCAACGGGCCGTCCTCGGTGGTGGTTTCGGGTGAGGTCCAGGCGTTGGACGAGTTCCTGGCCGCGTGCGAGGCCGATGGCGTGCGGGCCAAGCGGATCGCGGTGGACTACGCCTCCCACTCCGCGCAGGTCGACCTGCTCCGCGAAGAGCTGGCTGAGCTGTTGGCGCCGATCGAACCGCAGGCCGCCGAGGTTCCGTTCCTGTCGACGGTGACGGGTGAGTGGGTGAAGGGGCCGGAGCTGGATGCCGGTTACTGGTTCCGCAACCTGCGGCGGACGGTCGAGCTGGAGGACGCCACGCGCACCCTCCTCGACCAGGGCTTCGGGGTGTTCGTCGAGTCCAGCCCGCACCCGGTGCTGACCGTCGGCATCCAGGAGACCATCGACGCCGCCGGCCGCGAGGCCGCCGTCCTCGGGTCGCTGCGCCGCAACGAGGGCGGCATGGGCCGGTTCTGGTTGTCCGTGGCCGAGGCCTGGGTCCGGGGCGTGGGCGTGGACTGGGACGCGGTCTTCGCCGGCACCGGCGCCCGCCGCGTGGACCTGCCCACCTACGCCTTCCAGCCGCAGCGGTACTGGCCGGAGGCGGCCCCCGCCGAGCCGGAGGCACTGCAGGCGGAGAGCACGACCGACGCCCGCTTCTGGGACGCCGTCGAACGCGAGGACGTCACGGCCCTGGCCGAAGCCCTGGCCTTCGACACCCCCGACACGGTCCGGTCGCTCGGTACCGTCCTGCCCGGCCTGTCGTCGTGGCGGCGCCAGAGCCGCGAGCAGGCCGCGGTCGACGGGTGGCGCTACCGCGTCACCTGGAAGGCCCTCGCCGACCCCACCGCGACCCGGCTGTCCGGGGCCTGGCTGGTCGTCGTGCCCGAGGCACTGTCCGGCCCGGCCGGTGACACGGCCGCCGCCGTCCTGCGGACGCTCGCCGACCGCGGCGCCGAGGTCCGTACCGTCACCATCGCCCCCGACGCGGCCGACCGCGACGCGCTCACCGCCACCCTCAAGGCCGCCGCCGACGGGGCGGCCGCCCCGGCCGGGGTCCTCTCCCTCCTCGCCCTCGGCGACGGGGACCACTTCGCCGCCGGGCTCGCGCTGTCCCAGGCCCTCGGCGACGCCGACGTCGCCGCACCCCTGTGGTGCGTCACGCGCGGCGCGGTCGCCGCCGGGCGCTCCGACCGGATCGAAGACCCGCAGCAGGCGCTCCTCTGGGGCCTCGGACGCGTCGCCTCCATGGAGCAGGGCGGCCGCTGGGGCGGCCTCGTCGACCTGCCCCCGCAGGCAGACGACCGGACCCTGGAACGGCTGGCCGGGGTGCTGGCGGGCGACGGCGCCGAGGACCAGGTCGCCGTACGGCCCTCCGGGCTCCTCGTACGCCGCCTCGTCCGCGCCCGGCTGGACGCGACGCCGGAGGTACGGGACTGGCGGCCGAGCGGTACGACGCTGGTCACCGGCGGTACGGGAGCGCTGGGCGCGCACGTCGCCCGCTGGCTCGCCGCGAACGGCGCCGAGCACCTGATCCTCGCCAGCCGCCGCGGCCCCGACGCCCCCGGAGCCGCCGCACTGCACGAGGAACTCACCGCGCTCGGCGCCCAGGTCACCCTCGCCGCCTGCGACGTCAGCGACCGCGACGCCCTCGCCGCACTCCTCGCGGCCGTACCCGCCGGCCGGCCGCTCACCTCCGTGTTCCACGCCGCCGCGGCCGTCGACGACGGGGTCATCGAAACGCTCACCCCCGAGCAGGTGTCCGCCGTCCTGCGGGTCAAGGTCGACGCGACCCGGCACCTGCACGAGCTGACCCGCGACCTCGGCCTCGACCTGTCCGCGTTCGTCCTCTTCTCCTCCTTCGCCGCCACCTTCGGCGCCCCCGGCCAGGGCAACCAGGCGCCCGGCAACGCCTTCCTCGACGCCTTCGCCGAACACCGGCGGGCCGCAGGCCTGCCCGCCACCTCCCTCGCCTGGGGCCCCTGGGGCAGCGGTGACGAGGACGACAGCGCGGCCGGTGACCGGATGCGCCGCCACGGCATCCTCGCCATGCAGCCCGAGCGGACCCTGGCGTCGCTCCGGCACGCCCTCGACCGGGACGAGACCACCCTGACCGTGGTCGACATGGACTGGAAGCGGTTCACGCTCGCCTTCACCGCCGACCGGGCCCGGCCGCTGCTCCTGGAGCTCCCCGAAGCCCGGCGGGTCATCGAGAGCGCGGAACGGGAGACCACCGAGGACCTGACCGGGGGAGTGCCGCTCAGCCGGCAGCTCGCCGGACTGCCCGAGGTCGAACAGGAACGCCTCCTGCTGGACCTCGTGCGCACCGCCGTCGCCGCCGTCCTCGGCCACGCCGACCTGACGGCCGTCGAGGCCGGCCGCGCCTTCAAGGAGCTCGGATTCGACTCCCTCACCTCCGTCGAGCTGCGCAACCGCCTCGGCGCGGTCAGCGGCCTGAAGCTGCCGGCCAGCCTGGTCTTCGACCACCCCACCCCGGCTGCCGTCGCCTCCTACCTGCGGGCCGGGATCGTGCCCGACGCGGTCGCCGGAGGGGCCCCGCTGCTGGAGGAGATCGACCGGCTGGAGGCCGTCCTCGGACGGGGCACCGCCGACAACATCGTCCGGGCCCGGGTGACGATGCGGCTCCAGGCGCTGCTGGCCAAATGGAACGACAGCGAGGACCCGGCCGCCCGGCAGGCCGGCACGGCCACCACGGAGGGCTCCGCGCCGGCTCTCGGCCACGACGGCCCCGAAGCCGGGCCGGACGCCGCCCTCGACGGCGTCGAGCACCTCCAGGACGCGAGCGACGAGGAGCTGTTCGCCTTTATCAACAAGGGCCTCGGTCGTTATTGACGGCATGCCGATTATTGGTGAAGATGGCCAGCCCCCTAAATAATTGACCATGGTTTGACCAGGGGGTCACTGCCCCCTGCGCACCCTGGCTCCCTGGGGTGCGTAGGGGGCAGTTAGGGGTTGTCGGGGAGATTGGCCGGCAAATAGCCTGCCGCCGAGCAATTGCTTCGCTCGATATGCGAGGCTCCGCATTCCCGATGTCAATTCTCGGCGCTGCGCTCAGTCTTTTCCGATGCCGTCTGCTGCAAATTGGGTGGTTGCGTTACATGGCGAACGAACAAACGCTGCGGGACTACCTGAAGCTGGTGACAGCGGACCTGCACCAGACGCGTCAGCGGCTCCGCGACGTCGAGTCCAAGAACCAGGACCCCATCGCCATCGTCGGCATGGGCTGCCGCTACCCGGGCGGCGCGGCCTCGCCCGAGGAGCTGTGGCAGCTGGTCGTCGACGAGGTCGACGCCATCACCGGGTTCCCCGCCGAGCGTGGCTGGGACATGGACACCGTCTACCACCCCGACCCCGAGAACCCGGGCACCAGCTACGCCGACCAGGGCGGCTTCGTCCGGGACTTCGCCCGCTTCGACCCGTCGCTCTTCGGGATCTCCCCGCGCGAGGCCCTCGCCATGGACCCGCAGCAGCGGCTCCTGCTGGAAACCTCCTGGGAGGCGTTCGAGCGCGCGGGCATCGACCCGACGTCGATGCGCGGCAAGCAGGTCGGCGTGTTCGTCGGCACCAGCAGCCACGACTACCTGACGGCTCTCCTGAGCTCCTCCGAGAACGTGGAGGGCTACCTCGGCACCGGCAACGCGGCGAGCGTCGCCTCGGGCCGCCTGTCGTACACCTTCGGGCTCGAAGGCCCGGCCGTCACCGTCGACACCGCCTGCTCCTCCTCCCTCGTCGCCCTGCACCTCGCCGTGCAGGCCCTGCGCAACGGCGAGTGCTCGCTCGCCCTCGCCGGCGGTGCCACCCTGATGGCGGCGCCCGGCACGTTCATCGACTACAGCAAGCAGCGCGGCCTCGCCGTCGACGGCCGCTGCAAGGCGTTCTCGCCCGACGCCGACGGCTTCAGCCTCGCCGAAGGCGTCGGCGTCCTCCTCGTGGAGCGGCTCTCCGACGCCCGCCGCAAGGGACACCACGTCCTCGCCGTCATCCGCGGCACCGCCGTCAACCAGGACGGCGCCAGCAACGGCCTGACCGCCCCCAACGGGCCCTCCCAGCAGCGCGTCATCCTCCAGGCGCTGTCCAACGCCCGGCTCACCCCCGACCAGGTCGACGCCGTCGAGGCGCACGGCACGGGCACCGGCCTCGGCGACCCGATCGAAGCGCAGGCGATCATCGCCACGTACGGCCAGGACCGGCCCGACGGGCGCCCACTGTGGCTGGGCTCGCTCAAGACCAACATCGGCCATGCCCAGGCCGCCGCCGGCGTCGCCGGCGTCATCAAGAGCGTCATGGCCATGCGGCACGGACTGCTGCCGCGCACGCTGCACGTGTCCGAGCCCACCCCGCACGTCGACTGGTCCGCGGGCGAGGTGTCCCTGCTCACCGAGGCACGGGCCTGGCCGCGGCACGACGGGCCCCGCCGGATCGGCGTCTCCTCCTTCGGCATGAGCGGCACCAACGCCCACGTCATCCTGGAGAGCGGCGACGAACCCACCACGGACGGGCCCGCCGCGGACCAGCAGGACGCCGGCGGTCGGCCCGCCGCCGGGCCGGCGGTCCTACCGGTCGTCCTGTCCGGCAAGACCGAGGCCGCGCTGCGCGCCCAGGCGGCCGCCCTGCACGCCCACCTCACCGACCGTCCCGGCCTCCGCCTCGACGACGTCGCCCACGCGCAGGCACTCACCCGGGCCGCCCTCGACCGCCGCGCCGCGGTCATCGCCGAGGACCGCGACGGACTGCTCGAAGGGCTCGCCGCGCTCGCCGAGGGCCGCCCGTCGGCCGACGTCGTCGAAGGGGCCGCCACCGAAGGCAAGCTGGCGTTCCTGTTCACCGGGCAGGGCAGCCAGCGCCTCGGCACGGGCCGCGAACTGTACGCCACCCACCCGGTGTTCGCGGCCGCGCTGGACGCGGTCTGCGAGCGCCTCGACCCGCTCCTCGAACTGCCCCTGAAGGAGGTGCTGTTCGGGACGGACGCGGAACTGCTCAACCGCACGGCCTACACCCAGCCGGCGCTGTTCGCCGTCGAGGTGGCGCTGTTCCGGTTGGTCGAGTCGTGGGGTCTGAAGCCGGACTTCGTGGCCGGGCACTCCATCGGCGAGCTCACCGCCGCGCACGTGGCGGGCGTGCTGTCGCTGGACGACGCGTGCACGCTGGTCGCCGCCCGCGGCCGGCTGATGCAGGAACTGCCCTCCGGTGGGGTGATGATCGCCGTCGAGGCCGCGGAGGACGAGGTCCTGCCGCTGCTCACCGAGCGCATCGGCATCGCCGCCGTCAACGGCCCGCAGTCGGTCGTCATCGCCGGTGACGAGGACGCGGCCCTCGCCGTCGCCGAGCGCTTCGAGGCGCAGGGCCGCAAGACCAAGCGGCTCACCGTCAGCCACGCCTTCCACTCGCCGCACATGGACGGCATGCTCGACGCCTTCCGCCGGGTGGCCGAGGGCGTCACGTACGAGGCCCCGCGCATCCCCGTCGTGTCCTGCCTCACCGGCACCCTCGCCGGCGCCGACATGGCCTCGGCCGACTTCTGGGTACGGCACGTCCGCGAGGCCGTCCGCTTCCTCGACGCCGTCCGCTGGCTGGAGAGCCGCGGCGTCACCGCGTACGTCGAACTCGGCCCCGGCGGCGTCCTCTCCGCCCTCGGCCAGGACTGCCAGACCGCCACCGGCCCCCGCGCCGCAGCCTTCCTCCCCGCACTGCGCCCCGGCCGCCCCGAGGCCCGGTCCGTCGCCGCCGCCGTCGCCGGCGCCCACGTCCGCGGGCTCTCCCCGGACTGGGCCGCCCGCTTCGCCGGCACCGGCACCCGTCGCGTCGAGCTGCCGACGTACGCCTTCCAGCGCGAGCTGTACTGGCCCCGCGACCCGTTCACCGACTTCACCGACCTCACCGAGCCCGCCGACGGCCGGGAACTCAGCGCCACCGACGCCCGGTTCTGGGAGGTCGTCGACAGCGAGGACCTGGCCGCGCTCGCCGACACCCTCGGCGTCGCCGGCGACGAGCCGCTCAGCAACGTGCTGCCCGCGCTGTCCGCCTGGCACCGCCGCCACCGCGACCGCGACACCGTCGGCGGCTGGCGCTACCGGATCACCTGGAAGCCGCTGCCGCTCACCGGCACCGAGCCCGCGCCCCTGGCCGGCCCCTGGCTCCTCGCCGTGCCCGCCGGGCACACCGACGCCCCCTGGGCCGTCGCCGCCGCCGAGGCCCTGACCGCCCGCGGCACCACCGTCGCCACCCTCACGGTCGACACGACGGCCGACGACCGGGCCGCCCTCGCCCACCGGATCGCCGAGACCCTGGCCGGGACGGACACGCCCGCCGGAGTGCTCTCCCTGCTCGCCCTCGACGAGCAGCCGCACCCCGAGGACCCGGCCCTGACCGCCGGCCTCGCCGCCACTCTCGCCCTCGTCCAGGCCCTCGGCGACGCCGACGTCGACGCCCCGCTCTGGGCCGCCACCCGGGGCGCGGTGTCCACCGGCCGCTCCGACCGGCTCACCGGGCCCGCCCAGGCCGCCGTCTGGGGCTTCGGCCGCACCGCCGCCCTCGAACTCCCCGCCCGCTGGGGCGGCCTCGTCGACCTGCCCACGACGCCCGACGAGCGGTCCGCATCCCGCCTCGTCGACGTCCTGGCCGGCCTGGACGGCGAGGACCATCTCGCCGTCCGCTCCACCGGCGTCTTCGTCCGCCGACTGGTCCGCGCCGCCCAGGAGCAGCCCCCTGCCGGCGAGTGGACCGCCTCCGGCACCGCCCTGGTCACCGGCGGCACCGGCGCCCTCGGCGGGCACGTGGCCCGCTGGCTCGCCCGCAACGGCGCCGAACACCTGCTGCTCGTCAGCCGGCGCGGCCCCGAGGCCGACGGCGCGGTCGGACTCGCCGCCGAACTCCGCGACCTGGGCGCCCGGGTCACCCTCGCCGCCTGCGACGTCGCCGACCGCGCCGCCGTCGCCGAACTGCTCGCCGGCATTCCGGCCGAGCTGCCGCTGACCACCGTCGTCCACGCCGCCGGCGTCCTCGACGACGGTGTCCTCGACGCGCAGACCCCGCGCCGCCTGGCCGGCGTCCTGCGCCCCAAGGCCCACGCGGCCGGCGTCCTGCACGAGCTGACCCGCGACCTGGACCTCTCCGCGTTCGTCCTCTTCTCCTCCGTCGCCGCCGCCTTCGGCGCCGCCGGACAGGCCAACTACGCCGCCGCCAACGCCGCCCTGGACGCCCTCGCCGAGCAGCGCCGCGCCGACGGCCTCCCCGCCACCGTCGTCTCCTGGGGAGCCTGGGCCGAGGGCGGCATGGCCACCGACGAGCTCGTCGCCGACCGGCTGCGGGCCGCCGGACTCCCGGCGCTCGCCCCCGAACTCGCCCTGTCGGCCCTGCACACGGCCCTCACCCTCGACGAGACCGCGTCCGTCGTCGCCGACGTCGACTGGGACCGGCTGGCGCCCGGCCTGACCGCTGTACGCCCCTGCCCGCTGATCACCGACCTTCCCGAGGCCGTACAGGCCCTCGCCGCGGCCGGCGCCGCCGACACCGGGGCCGCCGACCCGGCCGCCGACTCCCTCGCCCGGCAGCTCGACCGGGCCGCGGCCGGCGAACGCGACGCGCTCGCCCTGGAGTTCGTCCGCACCCAGATCGCCGCCGTCCTCGGCTACCCGGGCCCGGCCTCCGTCGACCCGGCCATCGCCTTCCGCGACCTCGGCTTCGACTCCCTCACCGCCGTCGAGATCCGCAACCTCCTCACCGCCCGGACCGGCCTGCGCCTGCCCGCAACCCTGATCTTCGACTACCCCAACTCCCTGGCCCTGGCCGCCTTCCTCCAGGGCGAACTCCTCGGCGACGCGCACCCCGCCGACGGATCCGCCGCCTCAGCGCACGGTCCCGTCGCCGCCGCCGAGGGCACCGCCGCCGCCGACGACCCCATCGCCATCGTCGCCATGAGCTGCCGCTTCCCCGGCGGGGTGGACACCCCGGAGCAGCTGTGGGAGCTGCTCGCAAACGGCCGCGACGCGATCTCCGGCTTCCCCGCCGACCGCGGCTGGGACCTGGAGGGCCTGTACGACCCGGAGTCCCTGACCGAGAACACCACGTACGTCCGCGAGGGCGGCTTCCTCGCCGACGCCACCGAGTTCGACCCCGCCTTCTTCGGGATCTCCCCGCGCGAGGCCCTCGCCATGGACCCGCAGCAGCGGCTGCTGCTGGAAACCTCCTGGGAGGTCTTCGAACGGGCCGGCATCGACCCCGCCGCCGTGCGCGGCGAGCGGATCGGCGTGTTCACCGGCACCAACGGCCAGGACTACCTCGACGTCATCCTCGCCGCCCCGGACGGCACCGAGGGCTTCCTCGGCACCGGCAACGCGGCGAGCGTCGTCTCCGGACGCGTCAGCTACGTCCTGGGCCTGGAGGGCCCGGCCGTCACCGTCGACACCGCCTGCTCCTCCTCGCTGGTCGCCCTGCACTGGGCGATCCAGGCCCTGCGGGCGGGCGAGTGCACCATGGCCCTGGCCGGCGGTGTGACCGTCATGTCCACCCCCGCCTCCTTCATCGACTTCAGCCGCCAGCGCGGCCTGGCCGCCGACGGCCGGATCAAGGCCTTCGCGGCCGCGGCCGACGGCACCGGCTGGGGCGAGGGCCTCGGCATGCTCCTCGTCGAACGCCTCTCCGACGCCCGCCGCAACGGCCACCCGGTCCTCGCCCTGGTCCGCGGCTCGGCAGTCAACCAGGACGGCGCCAGCAACGGCCTCACCGCCCCGAACGGCCCCTCGCAGCAGCGCGTCATCCGCCAGGCCCTGGCCTCCGCCGGCCTGTCCGCCACCGACGTGGACGCGGTCGAGGCCCACGGCACCGGCACGCGGCTCGGCGACCCGATCGAGGCCCAGGCACTGCTGGCAACCTACGGCCGGGACCGCCCCGACGGACAGCCCCTGCTCCTCGGCTCCATCAAGTCGAACCTCGGGCACACGCAGGCCGCGGCTGGCGTCGCCGGTGTGATGAAGATGGTCCTCGCCATGCAGCACGGGGTGCTGCCGCAGACCCTGCACGTGGACGGGCCCACCCCGCACGTCGACTGGACGGCCGGTGACGTCGCCCTGCTGACCGAGGCCACGGCGTGGCCCGAGACCGGACGCCCGCGCCGGGCCGGCATCTCCTCCTTCGGCATCAGCGGAACCAACGCCCACACCATCGTCGAGCAGGCCCCGGAAGCCGAGCCCGCCACCGACCCGGCACCGGCCCCGGCACCGGCCCCCGCACCGGCTGACGTGCCGGTGCCGTGGGTCCTGTCGGCCCGGACCCGGGACGCCCTGCGCGACCAGGCCCGCGGGCTGCACGCCTACACCGTCCGGCACCCCGAACTCCGCCCCGCCGACCTCGGTCTCTCCCTCGCCGTCGGCCGCTCCGCGTTCGAGCACCGTGCCGCCGTGGTCGCCGCGGACCGAGCCTCGCTGCTCGCCGCACTGGAGACGCTGGCGGGCGGCGGCTCGGCCGCCGCCCTCGTCGAGGGCACGCCGAACGCCGGCAAGACCGCCTTCCTGTTCACCGGGCAGGGCAGCCAGCGGCTCGGCATGGGCCGCGAGCTGTACGAAGCCTTCCCCGAGTTCGCGGATGCGCTGGACGCGATCTGCGCCCGCATGGACGCCCACCTCGAACTGCCCCTGAAGGAGGTGCTGTTCGGGAAGGACGCGGAACTGCTCAACCGCACGGCCTACACCCAGCCGGCGCTGTTCGCCGTCGAGGTGGCGCTGTTCCGGTTGGTCGAGTCGTGGGGTCTGAAGCCGGACTTCGTGGCCGGGCACTCCGTCGGCGAGATCGCCGCCGCCCATGTCGCGGGCGTGTTCTCCCTGGACGACGCGTGCACGCTGGTCGCCGCCCGCGGCCGGCTGATGCAGGAACTGCCCGCCGGTGGGGTGATGATCGCCGTCGAGGCCGCGGAGGACGAGGTCCTGCCGCTGCTCACCGACCGCATCGGCATCGCCGCCGTCAACGGCCCGCGGTCGGTCGTCATCGCCGGTGACGAGGACGCGGCCCTCGCCGTCGCCGAGCGCTTCGAGGCGCAGGGCCGCAAGACCAAGCGGCTGACCGTCAGTCACGCCTTCCACTCGCCGCACATGGACGGCATGCTCGACGCCTTCCGCCGGGTGGCCGAGGGCGTCACGTACGAGGCCCCGCGCATCCCGGTCGTGTCGCACCTGACCGGCGCCGTGGTCACCGACGAGACGGGCACGGCGGAGTTCTGGGTGCGGCACGTCCGCGAGGCCGTCCGCTTCCTGGACGGCGTCCGCGCCCTCGAAGCGGCCGGCGTGACGGCGTACGTCGAACTCGGCCCCGACGGCGTGCTGTCGGCTCTCGCGCAGGAGTGCGTGACCGAGGACGCCGTCTTCGTCCCCGCCCTCCGCGCCGGCCGTCCCGAGGCCGAGTCGCTCGTCACCGCCCTCGCCCGGGCCCACGTCCACGGCATCCGGGTCGACTGGCAGACGTACTTCGCCGCCACCGGCACCGCGGCCCGGCGCGTCGACCTGCCCACGTACCCCTTCCAGCGGCAGCGCTACTGGCCCGCGCTCTCCTCCGCGCGCCACCTCGGCGACGTCGCGGCGATCGGCCTCGACGACACCGCCCACCCCCTGCTCACCGCCGGCGTCGCCCTGCCCGAGTCCGACGGCATGGTCTTCGCCGGACGCCTCGCCCTCGCCACCCACCCCTGGCTGGCCGACCACGCCATCCTCGGCAGCGTCCTGCTGCCCGGCACCGCCTTCGTGGAGCTCGCGACCCGCGCCGGCGACCAGCTCGGCTGCGACCACCTGGAAGAGCTGACCCTCGAAGCCCCCCTGGTGCTGCCCGAGCGCGGCGGCGTCCAGCTGCGCGTCCGGGTCGGCGCCGCCGACGCCGCCGGCCGCCGGCCGTTCGCCCTGCACTCCCGAGCCGAGGGCCTCGCCGCCGAGGAGCCCTGGACCCGGCACGCCGCCGGCGTCCTCGCCGAAGCCGCCCGCCCCACCGCCGACTTCGACCTGACCGCCTGGCCCCCCGCCGGCGCCGCCGAGCTGCCGCTCGACGGCCGCTACGAGGCGCTCGACGCCATCGGCTTCGCCTACGGTCCCGTCTTCCGCGGCCTGCGCACCGCCTGGCACCTCGACGGCGCCGTGTACGCAGAGGTCCGGCTGCCCGAGGGCACCGAGGACCAGGCCGGCCGGTTCGGCCTGCACCCGGCACTGCTCGACGCGGCCCTCCACACGATCGGACTGGACGGCATCGGCGCCGACGACGGCCGGGGCCGGCTGCCCTTCGCCTGGTCGGGGGTCTCGCTGTACGCGGGCGGCGCGGGCGCGCTGCGCGTCCGCCTCACCCCGGCCGGCGCCGAAGGCGTCCGGCTGGAGATCGCCGACGCCACCGGCGCCCCCGTCGCGCTCGTCGAGTCGCTCGGCCTGCGCCCGGTCACCGCCGACCGGCTGCGCGCCGCCCGCACCACCCACCACGAGTCCGTCTTCCGCCAGCAGTGGACCGAACCCACCGGCCTCACCGCCCCGGCCCCGGCCCCCGCGGCCCGGTACGCCGTCCTCGGCGGAGCGGACCCGCTGTGCCCCGCGGACGCCGAACGGTACGCCGACCTGGCGGCACTGGCCGCCGCGGTCGACGCGGGCGCACCCGTACCGCACGAGGTCGTCCACGTCCTCCCGCCGACGCCCGCACCCCTCACCGCCGAGGCCGTGCACACGGCGGCCCACGACGCCCTCGCCCTCGCCCAGGCATGGCTGGCCGACGAGCGGTTCGCCGCCGCCCGGCTGGTCTGCGTCACCCGCGGCGCGGTCGCCGCAGCACCCGGCGAGGACGTGCCCGACCTCGCGGCCGCCACCGTCTGGGGCCTGCTGCGCTCGGCGCAGACCGAGAACCCCGGTCGGCTCGCCCTCGTCGACGTCGACGCGGAGACCCGTGACGGCGACGGCCTGCGGGCCGCGCTCGGCTCCGACGAGGAGCGGTTCGCGCTGCGCTCCGGCGCGGTGCTCGTCCCGCGCCTCGCCCGCGTCGAAACGGGGCAGCAGGACGGCACCGACAGCGACCGCACCCCGGCCTTCGGCCCGGACGGCACGGTCCTGATCACCGGCGCCACCGGTGCGCTGGGCGGGCTGATCGCCCGCCACCTGGCCACCGCCCACGGGGTACGCCGCCTGCTGCTCGTCGGCCGGCGCGGCGCCGACGCCCCCGGTGCGGCCGAACTGGCGGCCGAGCTCGCCGCATCGGGCGCCACCGCCACCTGGGCGGCCTGCGACGTCGCCGACCGGGACGCCCTCGCCGCCCTCCTCGCCGGCATCCCGGCCGAGCAGCCCCTCAGCGCGGTCGTCCACACCGCCGGTGTCCTCGACGACGGCGTCCTCACCTCGCTGACCCCGGACCGGCTGTCGGCGGTGCTGCGCCCCAAGGTCGACGCAGCCTGGAACCTGCACGAGCTGACCCGGGACCTCGACCTCTCCGCCTTCGTCCTGTTCTCCTCCACCTCCGGCCTGTTCGGCGGACCCGGCCAGGGCAACTACGCCGCCGCCAACTCCTTCCTCGACTCCCTCGCCCAGCACCGCCGGGCGAGGGGCCTTCCGGCCGCCGCGCTCGCCTGGGGCCTATGGTCCGTCGCCGACGGCATGGCCGGCTCCCTGGACGCCGCCGACGTCAACCGGATGCGCCGGGCCGGACTGCCCCCGCTGACGGCCGCCGACGGCCTGGAACTGTTCGACACCGCCGTCGCGCTCGACGACCCGGCCGTGGCCCTGATGCGCGTGGACACCGGCGCCCTGCGCCCGCAGGCCGCCGCGGGCACCGTCGCCCCGCTGCTGCGCGGCCTCGTACGGGGGGTGGCACGCCGGTCCGCGGCCGCCTCGGCCGGCGCCGCCGGCAGCGAGCCGGAGCTGCGGGCCCGGCTGGCCGGGATGACCGCCGCCGAACAGGACCGGGCCCTGCTGGACCTGGTGCGCACGCAGGTCGCGGCGGTGCTCGGACACGCCGGCCCGGCCGCCGTCGAGTCGGGGCGGGCGTTCAAGGAGCTGGGCTTCGACTCCCTCACCGCGGTGGAGCTCCGCAACCGGCTGAACGCCGCCACCGCCCTGCGGCTGCCCGCCACCCTGATCTTCGACTACCCGGACCCGACCGTCCTGGCCCGCCACCTGCGCACCGAGCTGATCGGCGACACGGACGCCGGCACGGGCACCGGCACCGCCGCCGGGGCCGCGGCCCCGGCGACCACGATGGCCGCCGCCGAAGACGAGCCCATCGCCATCGTCGCGATGAGCTGCCGCTACCCCGGTGACGTCCGCACCCCCGAGGACCTGTGGGCCTTGCTGGCCGCCGAAGAGGACGGCATCACCCGCCTCCCCGAGAACCGCGGCTGGGACACCGAGGCCCTCTACCACCCCGACCCCGAGCACCCGGGCACCTCGTACGCCCGCGAGGGCGGCTTCCTGCACGACGCCGCCGACTTCGACGCCGCCTTCTTCGGGATCTCCCCGCGCGAGGCCCTCGCCATGGACCCGCAGCAGCGCCTGCTGCTGGAGACCACCTGGGAGGTCTTCGAACGGGCCGGCATCGCCCCGTCCTCGGTGCGCGGCACCCGTACGGGCGTCTTCGCCGGCGTCATGTACCACGACTACGGCGCCCGCCTGCACGCCGTGCCCGACGGCGTCGAGGGCTACCTCGGCACCGGCAGCTCCAGCAGCATCGTCTCCGGCCGCGTCGCCTACACCTTCGGCCTGGAGGGCCCCGCCGTCACCGTCGACACCGCCTGCTCCTCCTCGCTGGTCGCCCTGCACCTCGCCGCGCAGGCCCTGCGGGGCGGCGAATGCTCGCTGGCCCTGGCCGGCGGCGTCACCGTGATGTTCACGCCGGGCACCTTCATCGAGTTCAGCCGCCAGCGCGGGCTCGCCGCCGACGGCCGCTGCAAGTCCTTCGCCGCGGCCGCCGACGGCACCGGCTGGGGCGAGGGCGCCGGCATGCTCCTGCTGGAGCGGCTCTCCGACGCCCGCCGCAACGGCCACCAGGTGCTGGCCGTGCTCCGCGGCTCCGCCGTCAACCAGGACGGCGCCAGCAACGGCCTGACCGCCCCCAACGGCCCCTCGCAGCAGCGGGTGATCCGCCAGGCCCTCGCCAACGCCCGCCTGACGGCGGCCGAGGTCGACGTGGTCGAGGCCCACGGCACCGGCACCACCCTCGGCGACCCGATCGAGGCCCAGGCCCTGCTGGCCACCTACGGCCGCGAGCACAGCGACGACCGGCCGCTGCTGCTCGGCTCCGTGAAGTCCAACCTCGGGCACACCCAGGCCGCCGCCGGTGTCGCCGGCGTCATCAAGATGGTCATGGCGATGCGGCACGGCGTGGTCCCGAAGACCCTGCACGTGGACGAGCCGACCCCGCACGTCGACTGGTCGGCGGGCGCGGTGTCCCTCCTCACCGAGCAGGTGGCCTGGCCCGAGACGGGCCGCCCGCGCCGCGCCGGTGTCTCCTCCTTCGGCATCAGCGGCACCAACGCCCACGCCATCATCGAGCAGGCCCCGCAGCCGGCCCCGGAGCCGCAGCAGGGCGGGCAGGCCACCCCGGCGCCGTACCTGCCCGTGGTCCTGTCCGCCCGCGGCGAGGCCGCCCTGCGCGCCCAGGCCCGCCGCCTCCACACCCGCGTCCACACCGACGCCGGCCTGAACACCGCAGACCTCGCCCTGACCCTGGCGGCCGGCCGCTCCGCCCTGGAGCAGCGCGCCGCACTCGTCGCCACGGACCGCGACGAACTGCTCCGCGGCCTGGACGCGCTGGCCCGCGGCGAGGACGCGGCCGGACCGGTCCGGGGCACCGCCCGCGAGAACCAGACGGCGTTCCTGTTCACCGGACAGGGCAGCCAGCGCCTCGGCATGGGGCGCGAGCTGTACGACGCCCACCCCGCCTTCGCGGACGCCCTGGACGAGGTGTGCGCCGAACTCGACCGGCACCTCGAACTCCCCCTGAAGGGGGTGCTGTTCGGGTCCGATGCCGCCCAGCTGGACCGGACGGAATACACCCAGCCGGCCCTGTTCGCCGTCGAGGTGGCGCTGTTCCGGCTGCTGGACGGCTGGGGCCTGCGCCCGGACTTCCTGGCCGGCCACTCCATCGGCGAGATCACCGCCGCCCACGTCGCCGGGGTCCTCTCCCTCCAGGACGCCGCCGAACTGGTCGCCGCCCGGGGCCGGCTGATGCAGGCGCTCCCGGCCGGCGGCGTGATGATCGCCGTCCAGGCGACCGAGGACGAGGTCCTGCCGCTGATCGGCGAGGGCGTGGGCGTCGCCGCCGTCAACGGCCCGCAGTCGGTCGTCATCGCCGGTGACGAGGACGCCGCCGTCGCCCTCGCGGCCGGCTTCGAGGCGCAGGGCCGCAAGACGAAGCGGCTGACCGTCAGCCACGCGTTCCACTCCCCGCACATGGACGGCATGCTGGCCGACTTCCGCAAGGTGGCCGAGGGGCTGGTCTACGCGGCCCCGCGCATCCCCGTCGTCTCCCTCCTCACCGGCGCCCTCGTCACCGACGAGATGGCCTCCGCCGACTTCTGGGTCCGGCACGTCCGGGAGGGCGTCCGCTTCCTCGGCGGCATCCGCGCCCTCGAAGCGGCCGGCGTGACGACGTACGTCGAACTCGGCCCCGACGGAACCCTGTCCGCGCTCGCCCAGGACTGCCTGGCCGAGGCCGCCGAGCCCGCCCTCTGCGTGCCCGTGCTGCGCAAGGACCGTCCCGAGGCCGAAGCCCTCACCGCGGCCCTCGCGCGGGCCCACGTCCACGGTGTCCCCGTCGACTGGACGGCGTACTTCGCCGGCACCGGCGCCCGGCCCGTCGACCTGCCGACGTACCCCTTCCAGCGCAAGCGCTACTGGCTCGACGTGGGCGTCTCCGTCGAGGACGTGCTGGCCGCCGGCCTCGACACGCCCGACCACCCGCTGCTCGGCGCCGCCGTCCCGCTGCCCGCCACCGACGGTCTGGTCCTCACCGGACGCCTGGCCCTGGCCACCCACCCCTGGCTGGCCGACCACACGGTCATGGACACCGTCCTGCTGCCCGGCACCGCCTTCGTCGAACTGGCCCTGCGCGCCGGAGTCGAGGTCGGCTGCGACACCCTCGACGAGCTGGCCATCGAAGCCCCCCTCACCCTGCCCGAGCAGGGCGCCGTCCAGCTCCAGCTGGCCGTCGACGCCGCCGACGGGACCGGACGCCGCACCCTGGCCCTGCACGCGCGGCCGGCCGACGCCCCGGCGGACGAGCCGTGGACCCGGCACGCCACCGGCGTGCTCGCCCCCGCCGCCCCGCAGCGCACCGCCGACCTGGCCGAGTGGCCGCCGGCCGGCGCCGAACCGGTCCCCACCGACGGCTTCTACCCGGCCGCGGCCGCCGCCGGCCTCGGCTACGGGCCGGTCTTCCAGGGGCTGCGCGCCGCCTGGCGGCGCGACGGCGAACTGTTCGCCGAAGTCGCCCTCGACGAGACGCACGAGACCGACGCCGCCGGCTACGGCCTGCACCCCGCGCTCCTCGACGCCGCCCTCCAGGCCATCGGCCTCGGCGTACCCGGGAGCACCGACGGCGAGCCCGCCGAGGGGGCCCGGCTGCCGTTCGCCTGGACCGGCGTACGGCTGTACGCGGCCGGCGCGGCCGGGCTGCGGGTCCGGATCACCCCCGGCGCGTCCGGCGGCCTGGCCCTGGACGTCGCCGACACCACGGGTGCCCCGGTGGCCTCGGTCGACTCGCTGATCCTGCGCCCCGTCTCCGCGGACGTGCTCGGCGGCGTCGACCGGACCGCCCACCACGAATCCCTCTTCGGCGTGGAATGGACCGGGCTGCCGCTGACCGCCGGCCCGGTCCCGGCCGGCGAACGCTGGGCCGTCCTGGGCGAGGACCGGGCGGACTTCCGCATCGGCGGCGCACCGCTCGACGTCCACCCGCACCTCGCCGCGCTCCGCGAGCAGCTCGCCGCGGGCGCCCCCGCACCGGACGTCGTGATCGTCCCGCTGTCCGGCACCGCCACCGTCGACGGCCGGGCCACCGCCGCCCGGACCGCAGCGCACCAGGCGCTCGCCCTCGTCCAGGAGTGGCTGGCCGAGGAGCGGCTCGACGCCTCCCGGCTGGTCCTGCTCACCCAGGACACGGTGGCGGCCGTACCGGGCGACCACGTCACCGACCTGGCCCACGCCCCGGTGTGGGGCCTGGTGCGGTCGGCGCAGTCGGAGAACCCCGGCCGGTTCGTCCTCGCCGACACCGACGGCTCCGACGCCTCCCTCGGTGCCCTGGCCGCCGCCCTCGCCGGCGACGAGCCGCAGCTCGCCCTGCGGGCGGGCCGGGCGTACGCCTTCCGCCTGCGCCGCACCGCACGCACCGCCGGCGCCGCGACGGACCCGGCGCACCCGGCGCACCCGACGGACGCGGCCCGACCGCCGCACCCCGCGCTCGACACCGCCGGCACGGTCCTCGTCACCGGCGCCACCGGCACCCTCGGCCGGCTCTTTGCCCGCCACCTCGCCGATGCCCACGGCGTACGGAACCTGCTGCTGCTCAGCCGCCGCGGCGAGGCGGCGCCCGGGGCGGCCGACCTCACCGGCGAGCTGACCGGGCTGGGGGCCGAGGTGACCTGGGCGGCGTGCGACGCCGCCGACCGGGACGCCCTGGCCGCCGTCCTGGCCGCCGTACCGGCAGATCGTCCGCTGACCGCGGTCGTCCACACGGCCGGTGTCCTGGACGACGGCATCATCGACTCCCTCACCCCGGAGCGCCTCGACACGGTCCTGCGGCCCAAGGTCGACGCGGCCTGGAACCTGCACGAGCTGACCGAGGGCCACCAGCTCTCCGCGTTCGTGCTGTTCTCCTCCGTCGCGGGCTCCTTCGGCGCCCCCGGCCAGGGCAACTACGCCGCCGCCAACGCCTTCCTCGACGCCCTCGCCCAGCACCGAGCGGCCCGCGGCCTGGCCGCGAGCTCCCTCGCCTGGGGCCTGTGGGCCACCGCGGACGGCATGGCCGGCGCCCTCGACGAGGCCGACCTGACGAGGATGGCGCGCGCCGGTGTCACCGGGCTCGCCCCCGAGGAGGGCCTGGCCCTCTTCGACACCTCCCGCACCCTGGAGGACGCCGTCCTCGTCCCGATGCGGGTCGAACCGGCCGTGCTGCGCGCGCAGGCCGCCGACGGCACCCTGCCGCCGCTGCTGCGCGGACTCGTCCGCACCCCGGCGCGCCGGGCAGCCGCCCCCGCCGCCCGGTCCGCGTCCCGGACCGCCGCCGAACCGGCGGCACCCCTGACGGAGCGGCTGGCGGGCCTGCCGGCCGCCGAACGGCAGCAGGCGCTGGACGAGCTGGTCCGCGGCCAGGTCGCCGCGGTCCTCGGCCACGGCACGGCCGACGACGTCGACGCCGGCCGCGGCTTCCTCGACCTGGGCTTCGACTCGCTGACCGCGGTCGACCTCCGCAACCGGCTCACCGCCGCCTGCGGGCTGCGGCTCCCCGTCACGCTGATCTTCGACTACCCGTCACCGGCGTCCCTCGCCGCGTACATCGGGGAGCGGATCGGCCAGGACGGCCCCGGCCGCCCCTCCGTCCACACGGAACTCGACAAGCTCGAATCCCTCCTCTCGGCGGTCGCCCCCGACGACGCCGACCGCGCCGGCATCACCGCCCGGCTGCGAGACCTCCTGGCGAAGTGGAATGACACGCACAGTGCACCGGACAGCGCCGCCGAAGAGCGGGACATCCAGGCCGCCACGGCCGACGAGCTCTTCGACCTCCTCGACGACGAACTCGGCCTGTCCTGAACACCACCACGACCGGCACGGCACAGCCGTGACCCCTCCGACGAACTTGACGACCCTGACCACTTCGAGCACGGGGATGGCGTAAGACATGGTGAACGAGGAGAAGTACCTCGATTACCTCAAGCGGGCAACGGCCGATCTCCGCGAGGCGCGCCGCAGGCTGCGCGAGGTGGAGGAGCGCGAGCAGGAGCCGATCGCGATCGTGGCGATGAGCTGCCGCTACCCGGGAGGCGTCGACACCCCCGAGGCCCTGTGGGATCTCGTCGCCCGCGGCGGGGACGCCGTCACCCCCTACCCGGCCGACCGGGGATGGCCCGCCGAGGTCCTCTTCGACCCCGACCCGGACAGCGGTGTCGAGGCGTACGAGCAGGTCGGCGGATTCCTGCACGAAGCCCACCACTTCGACCCCGGCTTCTTCGGGATCTCCCCGCGCGAGGCCCTCGCCATGGACCCGCAGCAGCGGCTGCTGCTGGAGACCTCCTGGGAGGCCGTCGAACGGGCTGGCATCGACCCGGCATCGCTGCGCGGCAGCCGCACCGGCGTCTTCGCGGGCCTGATGTACCACGACTACGCCGCCCGGCTGTTCAGCGTCCCCGAGGAGATCGAGGGCTTCCTCGGCAACGGCAGCTCCGGCAGCATCGCCTCCGGCCGCATCGCCTACACCCTCGGCCTCGAAGGACCCGCCGTCACCGTCGACACGGCCTGCTCGTCCTCGCTCGTCGCCGTCCACCTCGCCGCCCGGGCCCTGCGCAGCGGCGAGTGCACCCTCGCCCTCGCCGGCGGCGTCACCGTCATGTCGACGCCCGGCACCTTCACCGAGTTCAGCCGCCACCGCGGGCTGGCCGGCGACGGCCGCTGCAAGTCCTTCGCCGCCGCCGCCGACGGCACCGGCTGGGGCGAGGGCGCCGGCATGCTCGTCCTGGAACGCCTCTCCGCGGCCCGCGCCAACGGGCACCCCGTGCTCGCCGTCATCCGCGGGACCGCCGTCAACCAGGACGGCGCCAGCAGCGGCCTCACCGCCCCCAACGGGCCCTCCCAGCAGCGCGTCATCCGCGACGCACTCGCCGGGGCCCGCCTCTCGCCGGCCCAGATCGACGCCGTGGAGGCCCACGGCACCGGCACGACGCTGGGCGACCCGATCGAGGCCCAGGCGCTGCTCGCCACGTACGGCCAGGACCGGCCCGGGGACCGGCCGCTGCTGCTCGGCTCCATCAAGTCCAACATCGGGCACACCCAGGCCGCCGCCGGTGTCGCGGGCATCATCAAGATGGTCATGGCGATGCGCCACGGCGTGCTGCCCCGCACCCTGCACGTCGACGAGCCCACGCCGAACGTCGACTGGACGGAGGGCGCCGTCCGGCTGCTCACCGAGGCCGTGCCGTGGCCCGAGACCGGCGCCCCGCGACGCGCCGGTGTCTCCTCGTTCGGCATCAGCGGTACCAACGCCCACACCGTCATCGAGCAGGCCCCGGCCCCGGAAGCCGCGGAGCAGCCCGAAGGGCCGTCCGTCGCCGCCCCCGCGGTCCCGGCATCCCCCGTGCCGCCGCTGTGGAACCTCTCGGCCAAGTCACCGGCGGCCCTGCGCGCCCAGGCCGAGAAGCTGCACGCGCACCTGACGGCCCACCCCGGGCTGCCCGCCGGGGACGTCGCCCACTCGCTCGCGAGCGGACGCACCGACTTCGAGCACCGGGCGGTCCTCACGGCCGCCGACGAGCCCGGACTCCTCCGCGCGCTGGAGTCCCTCGCCGCCCTCGGCCCGGAGGAATCCGCCCCCGGCGTCACCCGCGGCCGGCCGGTCGCCGGGAAGCTGGCCTTCCTGTTCACCGGGCAGGGCAGCCAGCGGTTGGGAGCGGGCCGTGAGCTGTGCGCGGTCCACCCGGTGTTCGCGGCTGCGTTGGACGCGGTGTGCGAGCGGTTCGACCCGCTTCTCGGTTTGCCGTTGAAGGAGGTGTTGTTCGGGTCGGACGCGGAGTTGTTGGAGCGGACGGAGTATGCCCAGCCGGCGCTTTTCGCGGTCGAGGTGGCGTTGTTCCGGTTGCTGGAGTCGTGGGGTGTGGAGCCGGACTTCGTGTCCGGTCACTCGATCGGTGAGATCGCTGCCGCGCATGTGGCGGGTGTGTTCTCGTTGGACGACGCGTGTGCGTTGGTCGCGGCTCGTGGCCGGTTGATGCAGGCGCTGCCGGTCGGCGGGGTGATGATCGCGGTGGAGGCGTCGGAGGACGAGGTCGCGGTGTTGCTGGCCGGGTCCGAGCGGGTGGGCATCGCTGCGGTCAACGGTCCGCGGTCGGTGGTCATCGCCGGTGACGAGGACGCGGCGGTCGCGATCGCGGCGTCGTTCGCCGGGCGGAAGACGAAGCGGCTGGCGGTGAGCCATGCGTTCCACTCGCCGCGCATGGACGGCATGCTGGCTGCCTTCCGGCAGGTGGCGGAGGGGCTGGCGTACGCGGTCCCGCGCATCCCGGTCGTGTCCAACCTGACCGGGGGCCTCGCCGGCGAGGAGATGGCCTCGGCCGACTTCTGGGTCCGGCACGTCCGGGAGCCCGTCCGCTTCCTCGACGGGATCCGCACCCTCGCCGCCCGCAACACCGCCCACTTCGTCGAGATCGGCCCGGACGCCGTCCTCTCCGCGCTCGCCCAGGACTGCCTGCCCGACCACACCGACACGGCCGGCTTTGTCCCCGTCCTGCGCACCGGCCGGCCGGAGACCGAGACCCTCACCGGCGCCCTCGCGCGGCTCCACGTCCGCGGCACGGCCGTCGACTGGGCGGCGTACTACGCCGGCACCGGCGTCCGGCGCGTCGACCTGCCCACGTACGCCTTCCAGCGCGAGCCGTACTGGCTCGACGCCGGACGCCCGCCCGCCGACGTCTCCGCGGCCGGCCTGGGCACGGCCGGGCACCCGCTGCTCGGCGCCGCCGTCGCCCTCGCCGACCTCGACGGCTTCCTCTACACGGGCAGGCTCTCGCTCGACACGCACCCCTGGCTCGCGGACCACGCCGTCATGGGTACGGCCGTGCTGCCCGGCAGCGCCTTCGTGGAGCTGGCGATCCGGGCCGGCGACCAGGTCGGCTGCGACCTCCTGGAGGAACTCACCCTCCACGCACCGCTCGTCCTGCCCCCGCACGGCGGTGTCCAGGTGCAGCTGTGGGTGGGCGCCCCCGACGCCACCGGCCGCCGCTCCCTCGGCGTCCACTCCCGCCCCGACCCCGCCGACAGCCCCGCAGCCGGCGCCGACGAGGCCGAGACGCCGTGGACCCGGCACGCCGACGGCGTCCTCGCGGCGGGTGCCCCGCAGCCCTCCTTCGCCCCCCGGACCTGGCCGCCCGCCGGAGCCACCCCGCTGCCCGTCGACGAGCTGTACGCCGGGCTCGCCGAGGCCGGGCTGCACTACGGGCCCGCCTTCCAGGGCGTCCGCGCAGCCTGGACGACCGACGACGCGACCTACGTCGAGATCGAACCGGCCGAGGAACTGCAGCCCGGGACCGACCGGTTCGGCCTGCATCCCGCCCTGCTCGACGCCGCCCTGCACACGATCGGCCTCGCCGGACTCGTCGAGGACACCGGCGCCGGCCGGCTGCCGTTCTCCTGGACCGGGGTGTCCCTGTACGCCGTGGGCACCCCCACCCTCCGCGTACGGCTGGCGAAGGCCGGACCGGACACGGTGTCGCTGGCCCTCGCCGACGGCACCGGACAGCCCGTCGCCGAGATCGCCGCACTCACCCTGCGCACCGTCTCGGCCCAGCAGCTGAACACCGGGACGGGCGGCCCCCGCGACCACCTGTTCCACGTGGCGTGGCCCCCGCTCACCCTCCCCGACCCGGCCGACGGCGCCCCCGGCGCCGCCCCGGAGCCCGCGCTCGTCCTCGACGGGCCGACCGCCGCCGAGACGCTGGCCGCGGCCCGCGACACCGACGCCCCGGTACCGGGCACGGTCCTCGTACGCCTCCCCGCCGCGCCGGAGCTCACCCCCGAGGCCGTGCACGCGGCCACGCACGACACGCTCCGCCTGCTGCAGCACTGGCTCGCCGGCGACCGGCTCGCCGACGGCCGCCTCGTCGTCCTGACCCGGGGCGCGGTCACCGTGCACGCCGGCGACCGCGGGCCCGACCCCGTGCACGCCGCCGTCTGGGGGCTCGTCCGCTCCGCGCAGTCCGAGCACCCGGGCCGCTTCGTCCTCGTCGACACCGACGTGCCGCAGGCCGAGCTGCCCGGACCCGTACTGGACGCCGTCCTGGCCTCCCAGGAGCCGCAGCTGGCCCTGCGCGCGGGCACGGCACACGCACCCCGCCTCGCCAGGACGCCCGCGGTCGCGGAGGCCGGCACCGCGGCCCGGGCCCCCGCGTACGACGCCGCAGGCACCGTCCTGGTCACCGGAGCGGCCGGCACCCTCGGCCGGCTCGTCGCCCGGCACCTCGTGGCCGAGCGCGGCGTACGCCACCTGCTGCTGCTGAGCCGCCGCGGGGACACGGCGCCCGCGGCAGCCGACCTCACCCGTGAACTGGCCGACCTGGGCGCCGAGGTCACCTGGGCGGCCTGCGACGCCGCCGACCGGGAGGCGCTCGCCGCAGCCCTGGCCGGCATCCCGGCGGAGCACCCGCTGACCGGTGTGGTCCACACGGCCGGCGTCCTCGACGACGGCGTCATCGACTCCCTCACCCCCGAACGCCTCGACACCGTCCTGCGGCCCAAGGCCGACGCCGCCCTCCACCTCCACGAGCTGACCCGCGACGCCGACCTGTCGGCGTTCGTGCTGTTCTCCTCGGCCGCCGGTGTGTTCGGAGCGCCGGGCCAGGGCAACTACGCCGCGGCCAACTCCTTCCTGGACGCCCTCGCCCAGCACCGCCGCGCCCAGGGCCTGCCGGCCCGCTCCCTGGCCTGGGGCCTGTGGGAGGACGCCGACGGCATGGCCGGCGCCCTGGACCGGGCCGATCTGGAACGGATGAAGCGCGGCGGCGTGCAGGGTCTCACCGCCGCCGACGGACTCGCCCTCCTCGACCTCGCCGACACCCTCGCCGCGGGCGACACCGAAGCCGGCGCCGAGGACGGGGACGCCGGGCGGGCCCTCCTCGTGCCGATGCGGCTCACCCTGCCGGCCGCCGGTACGGCCGTGCCCCCGCTGCTGCGCGGCCTGGTCCGCGCGCCCGTACGGCGCACCGCCGCCGGGGCAGCCGTCCCGGGCCGCACCCGGACGGAGCCGTCCGGCCTGGAACGGAGCCTGCGCGGCCTCGACGCCGCCGGGCGGGAGCGGCTGCTCCTCGACCTCGTCCGCGGCCACGTCGCCGACGTCCTCGGCCACGGCAGCCCGGACGCCGTCGAACCCGAACAGGCCTTCAACGAGCTGGGCTTCGACTCCCTCACCGCCGTCGAACTCCGCAACCGGCTCGGCGCGGCCGTCGGCCGTCGACTGCCCGCCACGCTGGTCTTCGACTACCCGACCTCGCTGGTCCTCGCCCGTCACCTCGCCACCGAACTCGGCGCGGACGACGACCGGGCGTCCCACGCCCCGCCCGCACCCGCCCCCGGGCACGGCGGCGCGGCCGGCGCCGACGACCCGATCGCGATCGTGGCGATGAGCTGCCGCTACCCGGGCGGCGTCACCACGCCCGAGGAGCTGTGGCGGCTGCTGGAGGGCGGCGGCGACGCGATCACCGGCTTCCCGGCCGACCGCGGCTGGGACGTCGAAGCGCTGTACCACCCCGACCCCGACCACCCCGGCACCTCCTACACCCGCCACGGCGGCTTCCTGCACGACGTCGCCGGGTTCGACCCGACGTTCTTCGGGATCAGCCCGCGCGAAGCCGTCGGCACCGACCCGCAGCAGCGGCTGCTGCTGGAGACCACCTGGGAGGCCTTCGAACGGGCCGGCATCGACCCGGCCAGCGTCCGCGGCAGCCGCACCGGCGTCTACGCGGGCGTCATGTACCACGACTACGCCGCCGTGCTGGAACGGTCCGGCGACAGAGCGGACGGCTCGCTCGGATCCGGCAGCACGGGCAGCATCGCCTCGGGCCGCGTCTCGTACACCTTCGGCCTCGAAGGTCCCGCCGTCACCATCGACACCGCCTGCTCGTCCTCCCTGGTCGCCCTCCACATGGCCGTCCAGGCCCTGCGCAACGGCGAATGCGACCTGGCCCTCGCCGGTGGTGTCACCGTCATGGCCACCCCGGGCACGTTCGTCGGCTTCAGCCGCCAGCGCGGCCTGTCCGCCGACGGCCGCTGCCGTGCCTTCTCGGCACACGCCGACGGCACCGGCTGGGGCGAGGGCGTCGGCATGCTCCTCGTCGAGCGGCTCTCGGACGCCCGGCGCAACGGCCACCCGGTGCTGGCCGTCGTCCGCGGCTCCGCGATCAACCAGGACGGTGCGAGCAACGGCCTGACCGCGCCCAACGGGCCCTCGCAGCAGCGCGTCATCCGCGCCGCCCTCGCGAGCGCCGGCCTGACCCCTGCCGACGTGGACGCCGTCGAGGCCCACGGCACCGGCACCACCCTCGGCGACCCCATCGAGGCCCAGGCCCTGCTGGCGACCTACGGCCAGGACCGTCCGGCGGACCGGCCGCTGCTCCTCGGCGCCGTCAAGTCGAACCTCGGGCACACCCAGGCCGCGGCCGGCGTGGCCGGCGTCATCAAGATGGTGCTGGCCATGCAGCACGGCGTGCTGCCGCACACCCTGCACGCGCAGCAGCCGTCGCCGCACGTCGACTGGTCGGAAGGCGCCGTCAGCCTGCTCACGGAGCCCGTTCTGTGGCCGGAGACGGGCCGTCCGCGCCGGGCCGGTGTCTCCTCGTTCGGCATCAGCGGCACCAACGCCCACACCATCATCGAGCAGGCGCCGACCGCGACGGACTCCGTCCCGGACTCCGCGACGGACTCCGCACGGGATGCCGACCCCGACTCCCCGCCGGTGCCGGCCGTGCTGCCGCTGCGGCTCTCCGGCCGGACAGCGGAGGCCCTCGCCGCCCAGGCCCGGGCCCTGCGCACCCACCTGGACGACCGCCCCGGCCTCGCGCTCGCGGACGTCGCCCACTCCCTGGCCACCACCCGCGCAGCCTTCGACCACCGCGCCGTGATCGTCGCGAGGGACACCGCCACGGCCGTCGCCGCCCTCGACGCACTCGCCGCCGGACGGACCGCCGCCGGGCTGACCCGGGGTACGGTCGCCAAGGGCGGCCGGACCGCCTTCCTGTTCACCGGACAGGGCAGCCAGCGCCCGGGCACGGGCCGGGAACTCTACGCCACCCAACCGGTGTTCGCGGCGGCGCTGGACGCAGTCTGCGCCGAGCTGGACGCCCACCTCGAACTGCCCTTGAAGGACGTGCTGTTCGGGTCGGACGCGGCGATGTTGGACCGGACGGAGTACGCCCAGCCGGCGCTGTTCGCCGTCGAGGTGGCGCTCTCCTGGCTGCTGAAGTCCTGGGGTGTGGAGCCGGACGTCCTGTGCGGTCACTCCGTCGGCGAGATCGCAGCCGCGTACGTGGCGGGCGTCTTCTCGCTGGCCGACGCGTGCACGCTGGTCGCCGCCCGCGGACGGCTCATGCAGGCGCTGCCGGCCGGCGGGGTGATGATCGCCGTCCAGGCGTCGGAGGACGAGGTCGCGCCGTTGCTGGCCGGGACCGACCGGGTGGGCATCGCCGCGGTCAACGGTCCGCGGTCGGTGGTCATCGCCGGTGACGAGGACGCCGCGGTCGCGATCGCCGCGTCGTTCGCCGGCCGGAAGACCAAGCGGCTGACGGTCAGCCACGCGTTCCACTCGCCGCACATGGACGGCATGCTCGACGCCTTCCGCCAGGTGGCGGACGGGCTGACGTACGCCGCCCCGCGCATCCCGGTCGTCTCCAACCTGACCGGCACCCTCGTCTCCGACGAGATGGCCTCGGCCGACTTCTGGGTCCGGCACGTCCGCGAAGCCGTCCGCTTCCTGGACGGCGTCCGCGCCATGGAGGCCGCCGGGGTCACCACCTACCTCGAACTCGGCCCCGACGGCGTCCTGTCCGCCCTCGCCCAGGACTGCCTCACCGACGCCGCCGGTGCCGCCCTCGCCCCGACGCTGCGTGCGGACCGTTCCGAGACGGAGACCCTCACCACCGCGCTCGCCCGGGCCCACTGCCGCGGCGTCGAGGTCGACTGGCCGGTGTACTTCGCGTGGACGGGCGCGCAGCGCGTCGACCTGCCCACCTACGCCTTCCAACGGGAGCGCTACTGGCCGGAGCCCGGCACCCCGCTGCCCGGTGACGCCACCGGCCTCGGCCTCGCGACCGCCGGGCACCCGCTCCTGGGGGCGGCGGTGTCCCTCGCGGACGCCGACGGCTGCGTCCTCACGGGCCGGCTCTCGCTGCGCACCCACCCCTGGCTCGCGGACCACGCGGTCATGGGCTCCGTCCTCGTCCCGGGCACGGCGTTCGTGGAGCTGGCGCTGCACGCCGGCGAACGCGTCGGCGCCCCGGCCCTCGACGAGCTGACCCTCCAGGCACCGCTGGTCCTCTCCGACACGGGCGGTGCGGTGCAGGTCCAGGTCACGGTCGGCGCCCCGGACGGCTCCGGTCGCCGCCCGGTCGCCGTGTACTCCCGCCCGGCCGACACCGACGCCGAGGCGGAAGCCGACGCCGAGGACCAGCCGTGGCTGCGGCACGCCGCCGGTCTGCTCGCCGACGAGGTCCGCGCGGCCACCGCCGACCTGGGCGTCTGGCCCCCGACCGGGGCCACCCCCGTCCCGGTGGACGACGCGTACGAGCAGCTCGACGCCTCCGGGCTCCGCTACGGCCCCCTGTTCCAGGGGCTGCGGGCGGCCTGGCGGAGCGACGGCGCCCTGTTCGCCGAAGTCGCCCTGGACGGGCGCGCGCAGGCGGACGCCGACGCGTTCGGCCTCCACCCGGCCCTGCTGGACTCCGCCCTGCACACTCTGGTCCTCGACGGTGACGTGCTGGCCGTCCCGGCCGACGCCGAAGCCGACGATGCGGGCTCCTCCGGTGCCGCGCGACTGCCGTTCGCCTGGAGCGGCGTACGGCTGCACGCCACCGGCGCGGCCGCGGCGCGCGTCCGCCTCGCCCCGGCCGGCCACGGCGCGGTCCGTCTGGACCTGGCCGACACGGCCGGCCGGCCCGTCGCCTCGGTGGACTCGCTGGCCCTGCGCGCGGTCTCGCCCGAGCAGATCGGCGCCGCGGCCCGCGACGCCCGCCCGGAATCCCTCTACCGGGTCGAGTGGACGGCGCTCCCCACCGACCGGACGGCCACGGCTGCGGCCGATGCGGCCGACGTCGTCGTCACCGAGCTGCGTACGGGCGGCCTGCCCGCCGTGCCGGAAACGGTGCACGCCGAGACGGCGCGGGTGCTGGGGCTGCTACAGGAGTGGCTGTCGCAGGACCCGCCCGCGGACGGGCGTCTGGCGTTCGTGACGGGGGGCGCGGTGGAAGCCGTACCCGGCGAAGGCCTCCCGGATCCGGTGCACGCCGCGGTGTGGGGCCTGGTGCGGTCGGCGCAGTCCGAGCACCCGGGCCGTTTCCTCCTGGTCGACGTCGACGTGGACGCCGACACCAGCGAGGTGCAGGGCGCCCTCGCGGTCGCCCTGGCCTCCGGCGAGTCCGAGGTGGCCGTACGGGGAGGCGCGGCGCTGGTGCCGAGGCTGGCCCGCGCCGCCGCCCCGACCGGCGAGCCGGCTGCCGGGTGGGACGCCGAAGGCACGGTGCTGGTCACCGGTGCGAGCGGTTCGCTCGGCGCGCTGTTCGCCCGCCACCTCGCCACCGAGCACGGCGTACGGCACCTGCTGCTCGTCAGCCGCCGCGGCGCGGCCGCCGAAGGCGCGGCCGACCTGACGGCCGAACTGGCCGGACTGGGCGCCGAGGTCACCTGGGCCGCCTGCGACGTGGCCGACCGGGACGCCCTGGCGGCCGTACTGGCCGACGTCCCGGCCGGGCACCCGCTGACCGCGGTCGTGCACACCGCCGGCGTCCTCGACGACGGCGTGATCGGCTCCCTGACGGCCGACCGCCTGTCGGCGGTCCTGCGACCGAAGGTGGACGCGGCCTGGAACCTGCACGAGCTGACCCGGGACCTGGACCTCTCCGCATTCGTCCTGTTCTCCTCCGCCGCCGGGGTCTTCGGCAACGCCGGACAGGCCAACTACGCGGCCGGCAACGTCTTCCTGGACGCCCTCGCCGCCCACCGCCGGGCCGCCGGCCTGGCGGGCACCTCGCTGGCCTGGGGCCTGTGGACCGAGGCCGGTGGCGGCATGGGCGCCGCCCTGGACGCCGACGAGGTCTCGCGGCTGGGCCGCGGCGGGGCGAACGCCCTGTCCGCCGCCGAGGGCGTGGCCCTGTTCGACGCCGCGTCGGCCACCGGCCAGCCGCCGCTGCTGGTCCCGGTGAAGCTGGACCGGGTCGCCCTCCGCGCCCGGGCCGGCAGCGGGACGCTCCCGCCGCTGCTGTCCGGCCTGGTGCCGACGCCCGTACGCCGGGCCGGCGCGGACGGCACCGCCGGCAACGCCACCGGAACCGCCGCCCGGCTCACCAGCATGACGGCCGCCGCACAGGAGGCGTTCGTCCTGGACCTGGTACGCACCCAGGTCGCGTCGGTCCTCGGCTACGCCGGGCCCGAGGCGGTCGACGCCGACCGCTCCTTCCGCGAGCTCGGCTTCGACTCCCTCACCGCCGTCGAACTCCGCAACCTGATCGGCGCCGCGACCGGACTGCGCCTGCCGGCCACCCTCGTCTTCGACTACCCGACCTCGACGGTCCTGGCCGGCCACCTGCGCACCGAACTGCTCGGCGCGGCTCCTGCGGCGCCGTCGTCCCGGGCGGTGGTCGCCGTCCGTGACGACGAGCCCATCGCCATCGTCGGCCTGGGCTGCCGCTACCCCGGTGACGTGCACTCGCCCGAAGACCTGTGGCGGCTCGTCCTCGACGGCCGGGACGTCATCTCCCGGTTCCCCGACGACCGCGGATGGGACGTCGACGGCCTGTTCGCCGACGATCCCGGCCAGGAGGGCACGAGCTACGCCCGCGAGGGCGGGTTCCTCTCCGACGCCTCCGCCTTCGACCCGGCGTTCTTCGGGATCTCCCCGCGCGAGGCCGTGGCGATGGACCCGCAGCAGCGGCTCCTGCTGGAAACCTCGTGGGAGGCGTTCGAACGCGCCGGCATCGACCCGCGCACCCTGCGCGGCACCCGGACCGGCGTCTTCGCCGGCGTCATGTACCACGACTACGCCTCCCGGCTCGCGGCCCTGCCCGAGGGCGTCGAGGGCTTCCTCGGCACCGGCAACGCGGCCAGCGTCGTCTCCGGCCGGCTGTCGTACACCTTCGGCCTGGAGGGCCCGGCCGTCACCGTCGACACCGCCTGCTCCTCCTCCCTGGTGGCCCTCCACCTGGCCGTGCAGGCCCTGCGCAACGGGGAGTGCTCGCTCGCCCTCGCGGGCGGCGTGACCGTGATGGCGACCCCCGCGGCCTTCGTCGAGTTCAGCCGGCAGCGGGGCCTCGCCGCCGACGGCCGGTGCAAGGCGTTCTCCGCCGACGCCGACGGCACGGGCTGGTCCGAGGGAGCCGGCGTCCTGCTCGTGGAGCGGCTCTCCGACGCCCGCCGCAACGGCCACCCGGTCCTCGCCGTGGTCCGCGGCACGGCGATCAACCAGGACGGTGCCTCCAACGGCCTGACCGCCCCCAACGGGCCCTCCCAGCAGCGCGTCATCCGGCAGGCCCTCGCCAACGCCGGCCTGACCGCCGCCGACGTGGACGCCGTCGAGGCCCACGGCACCGGCACCACCCTCGGCGACCCCATCGAGGCCCAGGCCCTGCTGGCCACCTACGGCCAGGAACGTCCGGCGGACCGGCCGCTGCTCCTCGGTTCCATCAAGTCCAACATGGGGCACACGCAGGCCGCCGCCGGTGTCGCCGGCGTCATCAAGATGGTCATGGCGATGCGGCACGGGGTGCTGCCCCGGACCCTGCACGTCGACGAGCCCACCTCGCACGTCGACTGGACGGCCGGAGCCGTGACCCTGCTGGACACGGCCACGGCCTGGCCGCAGACAGCACGTCCCCGCCGCGCCGCGGTCTCCTCGTTCGGCTTCAGCGGAACCAACGCCCACGCCGTCATCGAGCAGGCCCCCGAGCCCGCCGAACCCGAGGCGCAGCAGCCCGAGCCCGCGCGGGCGCCCGGCAGCCTGCCGTGGCTCCTGTCGGCGAAAGACCCGCAGGCCCTGCGCGAGCAGGCCGCGCGCCTGGCGGCGCACGTGGCCGACCACCCCGAACAGTCCCTCACGGACATCGGCCACTCCCTGGCCACGAGCAGGACCGCCCTCGACCGGCGGGCCGCAGTGGTCGCCGCGGACCGCGACGGCTTCCTGGCCGGCCTCGCCGCGCTCGCCAAAGGCAGTCGACCGGCCGGCGTCCTCGAAGGCACGCCGGTCGGCGGGAAGCTGGCCTTCCTGTTCACCGGGCAGGGCAGCCAGCGGTTGGGCGCGGGCCGTGAGCTGTGCGCGGTCCACCCGGTGTTCGCGGCTGCGTTGGACGCGGTGTGCGAGCGGTTCGACCCGCTTCTCGGATTGCCGTTGAAGGAGGTGTTGTTCGGGTCGGACGCGGAGTTGTTGGAGCGGACGGAGTATGCCCAGCCGGCGCTTTTCGCGGTCGAGGTGGCGTTGTTCCGGTTGCTGGAGTCGTGGGGTGTGGAGCCGGACTTCGTGTCCGGTCACTCGATTGGTGAGATCGCTGCCGCGCATGTGGCGGGTGTGTTCTCGTTGGACGACGCGTGTGCGTTGGTCGCGGCTCGTGGCCGGTTGATGCAGGCGCTGCCGGTCGGCGGGGTGATGATCGCGGTGGAGGCGTCGGAGGACGAGGTCGCGGTGTTGCTGGCCGGGTCCGAGCGGGTGGGCATCGCTGCGGTCAACGGTCCGCGGTCGGTGGTCATCGCCGGTGACGAGGACGCGGCGGTCGCGATCGCGGCGTCGTTCGCGGGTCGGAAGACGAAGCGGCTGGCGGTGAGCCATGCGTTCCACTCGCCGCGCATGGACGGCATGCTGGCTGCCTTCCGGCAGGTGGCGGAGGGGCTGGCGTACGCGGCCCCGCGCATCCCGGTGGTGTCCAACCTGACCGGGGGCCTCGCCGGCGAGGAGATGGCCTCGGCCGACTTCTGGGTGCGGCACGTCCGGGAGCCCGTCCGCTTCCTCGACGGGATCCGGACCCTGGAAGGGGCGGGCGTCGCCACGTACCTTGAACTGGGGCCCGAGGGCGTCCTCTGCGCGCTCGCGCAGGACTGCGTCACCCGGGACGACGCCGGGTTCGCACCGGTGCTGCGCGCGGACCGGTCCGAGGACGCCGTCCTCGCCTCCGCCCTCGCCCAGGCCCACCTGCGGGGCATCGCCGTCGACTGGGCGGCGTACTACGCCGGCACCGGCGCCCGCCGGGTCGACCTGCCCACGTACGCCTTCCAGCGGCAGCGGTACTGGCTGGAGGCGCCCGCCCACGCCCTCGCCGGCGACGTCGCCTCCGCCGGACTCGGCGCGACCGCGCACCCGCTCCTCGGGGCCGCGGTCGACCTGCCCGACTCGGACGGGTTCCTCTTCACCGGACGGCTCTCGCTGCGCACCCAGCCCTGGCTGGCCGACCACCGCGTCGCAGGGACCGTCCTGGTGCCGGGCGCCGCGCTGGTGGAACTCGCCGTCCGGGCGGGCGACCACGCGGGCTGCGGCCGCCTGGACGACCTCATCCTCGAAGCACCGCTGGTGCTGCCCGAGACCGGTGGCCGGCAGCTGCGGCTCGCCGTCGCCGAGCCGGACACCGACGGGCGCCGGGCCTTCCAGGTCTACTCGCGCCCCGAGCAGGCCGCCCCCGACGAGCCGTGGACCCGGCACGCCGACGGCACCCTGGCGCCCGAGCCCGCGGACACGGACGGCCAGGCCCTGGAGGAGTGGCCGCCGGCGGGAGCCGTCGAACGCCCCGTGGACGAGCTGTACCCCGGCTTCGACGCCATCGGCCTCGGCTACGGCCCCGCCTTCCGCAACCTGCGCCGGGCCTACCGGCTCGGGGACGAGGTGTTCGCCGAGGTCGCCCTCGACGACGACCGCCTCCCGGAAGCCGCCCCGTACGGACTGCACCCGGCGCTCCTCGACGCCGCCCTGCACGCCGTCGCACTGGGGGAGTTCTTCCCCGACGGTCCGCAGGGCGCGCGGCTGCCCTTCTCCTGGGACGGCGTACGGCTGCACGCCGCCGGCGCCGCCGCACTGCGCGTACGGATGGCACCGGCCGGCCGGGACGCGGTGGCGCTGGCCCTGTGGGACGCAACGGGCCGGCCGGTCCTGACCGTCGACACGCTGGTCCTGCGCCCCCTCGTCGCCGACGGCATCGCTGCCGCCGCCGGCCTCGGCACCGGCCCGGTCCGCGAGGCGCTCTTCCAGGTCGACTGGGCCCCGCTGCCGCTGCCGCTGCCCGCGCCACGGCCGGAGTCGGGCAGCCGCTGGGCGCTGCTCGGCGCCGACCCGCTCAAGACGGGCGCGGGACTGGAACGGACCGGCGTCCTCGACGCCGCCGCCGACCGCACCCACCCGGACCTGCGCGCCCTGGCCGAGGCGTTCGACATGGCCGAGGCCCTCGGGGAGCCGGCACCGGAGACGGTCCTCGTCTCCCTGGCCCCCGACCTCGCGACCGCCGGCCACGGCGCCGCGGTACCCCGGGCCGCGCACGCCGCGACCGGCCACGCCCTGGAGCTGGTGCAGGGGTGGCTGGCGGACGAGCGGTTCGCCGCGTCCCGGCTCGCGGTCCTGACCCGCGGCGCCGTCGCCCCGGACCCCGACGAGGACGTGACCGACCCTGCGCACGCCGCGGTGTGGGGCCTGGTGCGGGCCGCGCAGGCGGAGCACCCGGACCGGTTCGTGCTGATCGACCTCGACGGCGAGGACGCCTCCTACCGGGCCCTGCCCGCCGCCCTCGCCACCGACGAGACCCAGCTCGCCCTGCGCGGCGGAACCGCACGGGCACCCCGCCTGGCACGCGCCGCCCTCACCCCGCCCACGGAGCCGCCCGCCGGCGGCACCCCCGCCGGCCCCGCCCTCGACCCCGAGGGCACGGTCCTGATCACGGGCGCCACCGGCACCCTCGGCGGGCTGCTCGCCCGGCACCTGGTCGCCGAGCACGGCGTACGGCACCTGCTGCTCACCAGCCGGCGCGGCGCGGCCGCGGCCGGCGCCGGCGAACTCGCGGCCGGGCTGCGGGAACTGGGCGCCGAAGTCACCTGGGCGGCCTGTGACGCCGCCGACCGGGACGCCCTCGCCGCCCTGCTGGCCGGCGTACCGGCCGGGCACCCGCTGACGGCCGTCGTGCACACCGCCGGTGTGCTCGACGACGGCACCGTCACCTCGCTCACCCGCGAGCGGATCGCGACGGTGCTCCGCCCCAAGGCCGACGCCGCGTGGAACCTGCACGAGCTGACCCGGGACCTCGACCTGGCGGCGTTCGTCCTGTTCTCCTCCGCCGCCGGTGTCTTCGGCAACGCCGGACAGGCCAACTACGCGGCGGGCAACACGTTCCTCGACGCACTCGCCCAGCACCGCCGGGCCCTCGGCCTGCCGGGCGTCTCGCTCGCCTGGGGCCTGTGGGACGACGAGGCCGGCATGGCCGCGACCCTCGACGACCAGGACCGGCAGCGCCTGAGCCGCGGCAGCATGAACGCCCTGTCCGAGGCCGACGGGCTGGCCCTCTTCGACGCGGCCCTGCGCGCGTCCACCGAGCCGGCGACCGCGAGCCTGCTCGTGCCCGCCCGGCTCGACCTGGCCGCACTCCAGGCCCGGGCCGGCAACGGCGTCGCACCCCTGCTGCGCGGCCTGCTCCGTACCCCCGTACGCCGCCGGACGAGCACCGGCGCGGCCCCGGACGGCGCAGGATCGCTGGCGGAGCAGCTGGCCCAACTGCCGCCCGCCGAACGGGACCGGGTACTGCTCGACACCGTCTGCACCCATGTCGCCCAGGTGCTGGGCCACAGCGGTGCGGCGGCCATCGAGCCGGGCATGGCGTTCAAGGAGCTCGGCTTCGACTCGCTGACCGCGGTCGAACTCCGCAACCGGCTCGGCGCGGCCACCGGCCTCCGCCTCCCGGCCACGCTCGTCTTCGACCACCCGACCCCCGAGCTGCTCGCCGGATTCCTGCGGTCCGCCCTGCCGCTCGGCGCTGACGGACCCACCGTCTTCGGTGAACTCGACCGGCTGGAAGCCGCGTTGGCGTCCGCCGACACGGCGGACGCGGACAGCGTCACCCGCTCGCGGATCACGATGCGCCTCCAGGCCCTCACGGCCAAGTGGACCGCCCGCCAGGACCCCGGACGCGCCACCGGCACCGACGGGGACACCCACGACGACCTCGACACGGTCACCGACGACGAGCTCTTCGACCTGCTCGACGACGAACTCGGCACCTCCTGAGCCGAGCCCGCAGACCGCCGGGCGGGGCCGTCCCCCGCCCCGCCCGGCCCCCGACCACACCACCACCACGGTCAGAACCGACCCGTACGACCGCCTCTCTGGCATGGAGCCCACGCACATGGTGAACGAGGACAAGCTTCGCGACTACCTCAAGCGGGCGACCGCCGATCTGCGCCAGGCCCGCAGGCGGTTGCGCGAGGTCGAGGAACAGAACCAGGAACCCGTCGCGATCGTCGCGATGAGCTGCCGCTACCCGGGCGGCGTCCGCACCCCCGAGGACCTGTGGCGGCTCGTCGCCGACGGCCACGACGCGATCTCCGCGTTCCCCGTCGACCGCGGCTGGGACGTGGAGACGCTCTACGACGCCGACCCCGACAGCGCCGGCTCCAGCTACGTCAGCGAGGGCGGCTTCCTCTACGACGCCGCCCGCTTCGACCCCGCCCCCTTCGGGATCTCCCCGCGCGAGGCCATGGCGATGGACCCGCAGCAGCGACTGCTGCTGGAGGCCTCCTGGGAGGCCTTCGAGCGGGCCTGCATCGACCCGACCTCCCTGCGCGGCAGCCGGACCGCCGTCTACGCCGGCGTCATGTACCACGACTACACCGCCCGGCTGGACTCCGTCCCCGAAGGCGTCGAGGGCTTCCTCGGCACCGGCAGCTCCGGCAGCATCGCCTCCGGCCGGGTGGCGTACACCTTCGGCCTGGAGGGGCCGGCGGTCACCGTCGACACCGCCTGCTCGTCCTCGCTGGTCACCCTGCACCTGGCCGTGCAGGCGCTGCGGGCGGGGGAGTGCACCATGGCCCTCGCCGGCGGTGTCACCGTCATGGCGACCCCGGCCACCTTCACCGAGTTCAGCCGCCAGCGCGGGCTGGCCCCCGACGGCCGCTGCAAGCCCTTCGCGGCCGCCGCCGACGGCACCGGCTGGGGCGAGGGCGTCGGCATGCTCCTCGTGGAGCGACTGTCGGACGCCCGGCGCAACGGGCACCCGGTGC
Source organism: Streptomyces sp. NPDC127106 (assembly GCF_042677605.1). Lineage (NCBI taxonomy): Bacteria > Bacillati > Actinomycetota > Actinomycetes > Kitasatosporales > Streptomycetaceae > Streptomyces > Streptomyces sp. NPDC127106. The sequence continues at coordinate 42,216 of NZ_JBHXTC010000043.1, forward strand.
TCGCCGTGATCCGCGGCTCGGCCGTCAACCAGGACGGCGCCAGCAACGGCCTGACCGCGCCGAACGGGCCCTCGCAGCAGCGCGTCATCCACCACGCCCTCACCAACGCCCGCCTGTCCGCCGCTGACGTGGACGTCGTCGAGGCCCACGGCACCGGCACGACCCTGGGCGACCCCATCGAGGCGCAGGCCCTGCTCGCCGCGTACGGCCAGGACCGGCCCGCGGACCGGCCCCTGCTGCTCGGCTCCGTCAAGTCCAACATCGGGCACACCCAGGCCGCCGCCGGCGTGGCGAGCATCATCAAGATGGTCGAGGCCATGCGGCACGGCACCGTGCCCAAGACCCTCCACCTCGACGAGCCGACCCCGCACGTCGACTGGGAGGCGGGCGCCGTCTCCCTGATCGGCGAGAGCGTCCCCTGGCCGCAGACCGGAGCCCCGCGCCGTGCGGGCGTGTCCTCGTTCGGGTTCAGCGGTACGAACGCGCACGTGATCGTGGAGCAGGCGCCTGAGGCTGTGGCTCCGGTGGTGGAGCCTGTGGGGGAGGGGGCGCGGTCGGTGCTGCCGGTGGTGCCGTGGGTGCTGTCGGGCAAGAGTGCGGGCGCGCTGCGGGCGCAGGCGGAGCGGTTGGCGGGCCGGCTGGCCGGGGTGTCGGCTGTGGATCCGGTGGATGTGGGTTGGTCGTTGGCGTCGACCCGGGCGGCGCTGGAGCATCGGGCCGTGGTCCTCGGTGACCATGCCGCCGGTGTCGACGCGGTGGCGTCGGGTGCGCTGGCCGCGGGTGTGGTGACCGGGTCGGTGGTCGGTGGGAAGACCGCGTTCGTGTTCCCGGGCCAGGGCTCGCAGTGGGTGGGCATGGCGGAGGAGCTGCTGGATGCCTCTGCGGTGTTCGCCGCGCGCATCGAGGCGTGTGCGAAGGCGTTGGAGCCCTTCACCGACTGGTCGTTGGTGGACGTGCTCCGGGGCGTCGAGGGCGTGCCCTCGCTCGACCGGGTGGATGTGGTGCAGCCGGCGCTGTTCTCGGTGATGGTGTCGTTGGCCGAGGTCTGGCGTGCTGCGGGGGTGCGTCCGGGTGCGGTGATCGGTCATTCGCAGGGTGAGATCGCTGCCGCGTGCGTGGCGGGGATCCTGTCGCTGGAGGACGCGGCCCGGGTGGTGGCGCTGCGCAGCCAGGCCATCGGCCGGGTGTTGGCGGGGCTGGGCGGGATGGTGTCCGTGCCCCTGCCGGCCGCGGAGGTGCGGGAGCGGATCGCGCCGTGGGGCGAGGAGCGGATCTCCGTTGCCGCCGCCAACGGGCCTTCGTCGGTGGTGGTTTCGGGTGAGGTCCAGGCGTTGGACGAGTTCCTGGCCGCGTGCGAGGCGGATGGTGTGCGGGCCAGGCGGATCGCGGTGGACTACGCCTCGCACTCCGCGCAGGTCGACCTGCTCCGCGAAGAGCTGGCCGAGCTGTTGGCGCCGATCGAACCGCAGGCCGCCGAGGTTCCGTTCCTGTCGACGGTGACGGGTGAGTGGGTGAAGGGGCCGGAGCTGGACGCCGGTTACTGGTTCCGCAACCTGCGGCGGACCGTCGAGCTGGAGGACGCCACGCGCACCCTCCTCGACCAGGGCTTCGGCGTGTTCGTCGAGTCCAGCCCGCACCCCGTCCTGACCGTCGGCATCCAGGAGACGGTGGAGGCCGCCGGCCGCGAGGCCGCCGTCCTCGGATCGCTGCGCCGCAACGAGGGCGGCATGGGACGGTTCTGGTTGTCCGTGGCCGAGGCCTGGGTCCGGGGCGTGGGCGTGGACTGGGACGCGGTCTTCGCCGGCACCGGCGCCCGCCGCGTGGACCTGCCCACCTACGCCTTCCAGCAGGAGCACTTCTGGCTGGAGGGCGGCGCCCCCCAGGACCCCGAAGCCACCGCCGCGCACCCGGCCGACACCGCGGACGCCCGCTTCTGGGAGGCCGTCGAGGCCAACGACGTGGCCGCGCTCACCGCCGAACTGGACGTCGACGCGGACGAGGCGCTGACGGCGCTGCTCCCCGCGTTGTCCTCCTGGCGGCGGCAGAGCCGGGAGCGCTCCGCCGTCGACGGCTGGCGCTACCGGATCACCTGGCAGCCCGCCCCGGAGCCCGCTGCCGCCCGCCTCTCCGGCACCTGGCTGGTCGTCGTCCCCGAGACCCCGGACGGCGCCGACGACGACGGCGCCGGTGCCGTCCTGCGGACGCTCGCCGAACACGGCGCCGACGTACGGCCGATCGCCGTCCCCGGCACCCCCGACGCACGGGTCGAGCTGGCCGGGCGGATCCGCGAGGCCCTGGCCGACGGCCCCGCCGCATCGGGCGTGCTCTCCCTGCTCACTCCCGCCGGGACCGGTGCGGCGGCCGGTGTGATCGCCACACTCACCCTCGTCCAGGCCCTCGGCGACACCGACGTGTCCGCCCCGCTGTGGTGCGTCACCCGCGGTGCCGTCGCCGTCGCCCGCTCCGAGCAGCACCCCGACCCCGCGCAGGCGCCCGTCTGGGGCCTGGGCCGGGTGACCGCACTGGAGCACGGTGAACGCTGGGGCGGCCTGATCGACCTGCCCGGCACGGATGCCGCGGACGACCGGGCGCTGGCCCGCCTGGCGGGCGTACTCGCCGGGGACGGAGCCGAGGACCAGGTCGCCGTCCGCCCCGCCGGGCTCTTCGTCCGGCGTCTCGTCCGCGCCCGCCTGGCCGACACACCGGCGGTACGCACCTGGCGGCCGAGCGGTACGACCCTGGTCACCGGCGGTACGGGAGCGCTGGGCGCGCACGTGGCCCGCTGGCTCGCCGCGAACGGCGCCGAGCACCTGATCCTCACCAGCCGCCGCGGCCCCGACGCCCCCGGAGCCGCCGCACTGCACGAGGAACTCACCGCGCTCGGCGCCCACGTCACGATCGCCGCCTGCGACGTCAGCGACCGCGACGCCCTCGCCGCGCTCCTCGCGGCCGTCCCCGCGGACCGGCCGCTCACCGCCGTCGTGCACACGGCGGCCGTCCTCGACGACGGGGTCATCGAAGCGCTCACCCCCGAGCAGATCGAGCGGGTCCTGCGGGTCAAGGTCGACGCGACCCGGCACCTGCACGAGCTGACCCGCGACCTCGGCCTCGACCTGTCCGCGTTCGTCCTCTTCTCCTCCTTCGCCGCCACCTTCGGCGCCCCCGGCCAGGGCAACTACGCGCCGGGCAACGCCTTCCTCGACGCCTTCGCCGAGTACCGGCGGGCCGCAGGCCTGCCCGCGACATCGATCGCCTGGGGCCCCTGGGGTGACGGGGGCATGGCCGAAGGCGCCGTCGGCGACCGCATGCGCCGCCACGGCGTCCTGGAGATGACCCCGAGCCGGGCGGTCACCGCGCTCCAGCACGCCCTGGACCGCGACGAGACCACCCTGACCGTCGCCGACATGGAGTGGAAGCGCTTCGTCCTCGCCTTCACCTCCGGCCGCGCCCGGCCCCTCCTGCACGACCTGCCCGAGGCCCGCCAGGTCATGGACAGTGCCCGCACCGAAGCGGCCGAGGACGGCAGCAGCGCCGCCCTGCTCGTCCGGCAGCTCGCCGGGCAGCCCGAGGCCGAGCAGGAACGCCTGCTGCTGGACCTCGTGCGCACCGCAGTCGCCGGCGTCCTCGGCTACGCAGGGCCCGACGCCGTGGAGGCCGGCCGGGCCTTCAAGGAGCTGGGCTTCGACTCCCTCACCTCCGTCGAACTGCGCAACCGCCTGAACGCGGCCGCCGGCCTCAAGCTGCCGCCCACCCTCGTCTTCGACTACCCCACGCCCACCGTCCTCGCCCGGTACCTGCGCGCCGAGCTCGCCGGCCAGCACGCCACGGCCGCCATCCCGGCACCGACGGCCGCCACCACCGCGGCGGACGCCGAACCGATCGCCGTCGTCGCCATGAGCTGCCGCTTCCCCGGCGGCGTCCGCAACCCCGAGGAGCTGTGGCAGCTGCTCGCCTCCGGTGGTGACGCCCTGTCCGGGTTCCCCGCCGACCGCGGCTGGGACGTCGAGGCGCTCTACAACCCCGACCCCAACGCCCAGGGCACCTCCTACACCCGCGAAGGCGGCTTCCTCACCGACGCGGCCGCGTTCGACCCGGCGTTCTTCGGGATCTCCCCGCGCGAGGCCCTGGCGATGGACCCGCAGCAGCGGCTGCTGCTGGAAACCTCCTGGGAGGCGTTCGAGCGGGCCGGCATCGACCCGGAGACCCTCCGCGGCAGCCAGTCCGGCGTCTTCGTCGGGACCAACGGCTCCGACTACTCCCACCTCGTACGCGGCGCCGCCGACGGCCTGGAGGGACACCTGGCCACGGGCAGCGCGGGCAGCGTCGTCTCCGGCCGCGTGTCCTACACCTTCGGCCTCGAAGGCCCCGCCGTCACCGTCGACACGGCGTGCTCGGCCTCGCTGGTCGCCCTCCACCTCGCCGTGCAGGCGCTGCGGGCCGGGGAGTGCTCCATGGCCCTCGCCGGCGGGGTCACGGTCATGTCCACGCCCGGCACCTTCATCGAGTTCAGCCGCCAGCGGGGCCTGTCCACCGACGGCCGCTGCAAGGCGTTCTCCGCCGACGCCGACGGCTTCAGCCCGGCCGAGGGCGTCGGCATGCTCCTCGTGGAGCGGCTGTCGGACGCCCGCCGCCACGGGCACCCGGTGCTCGCCGTGATCCGCGGTACGGCCATCAACCAGGACGGCGCCAGCAACGGCCTGACCGCCCCCAACGGGCCCTCCCAGCAGCGCGTCATCCGCCAGGCCCTCGCCAACGCCCGCCTGTCGGCCGCCGACGTGGACGTCGTCGAGGCCCACGGCACCGGCACCACCCTCGGCGACCCGATCGAGGCGCAGGCCCTGCTCGCCACGTACGGCCAGGACCGTCCGGCGGACCGGCCGCTGCTGCTCGGTTCCATCAAGTCCAACATCGGCCACGCCCAGGCCGCCGCCGGCGTCGCCGGCGTCATGAAAATGGTCCTGGCCATGCAGCACGGCGTCCTGCCGCAGAGCCTCCACATCACGGAGCCCACCCCGCACGTGGACTGGAGCGCCGGCGAGGTGGCCCTGCTCACCGAGCAGCGGGCCTGGCCCGACACCGGTGACCGCCCCCGGCGCGCGGGCGTGTCCTCGTTCGGGTTCAGCGGCACCAACGCCCATGCCATCATCGAGCAGGCCCCCGCCGCACAGGGGTCCGACGGGCAGGGGACCCCTGCACCCCAGGACCCCCACCCCCTACTGGCCGCGCCGCCGGCCGACGGCACCGCCCCCGACCCGGGCACCCCGCTGCCCTGGCCGCTGACCGCCAAGACCGAAAAGGCACTGCACGGCCAGGCCGAACGCCTGCTGAACCACCTCGCAGCCCGCCCTGACCTGCGACGCAGCGATATCGGCCATTCCCTGGCCACCACCCGCACGGCACACGACCGGCGTGCCGTCCTGATCGGCCGGAACCGGGAGGAACACCTCGCCGGCCTGGCCACCCTTGCCGCCGGAGGCACGGCCCCCCTGCTCGTGCAGGGGTCGGTCATCGGGGGCAAGACCGCCTTCGTGTTCCCCGGACAGGGGTCGCAATGGGTGGGCATGGCCGAGGCGCTGTTGGACGCTTCACCTGTGTTTGCTGCCCGGGTGGATGAGTGTGCGAAGGCGCTGGAGCCCTTCACCGACTGGTCGTTGGTGGACGTGCTCCGGGGCGCCGATGGCGTGCCCTCGCTCGACCGGGTGGACGTGGTGCAGCCGGCGCTGTTCTCGGTGATGGTGTCGTTGGCCGAGGTCTGGCGTGCTGCGGGGGTGCGTCCGGGTGCGGTGATCGGTCACTCGCAGGGTGAGATCGCTGCCGCGTGCGTGGCGGGGATCCTGTCGCTGGAGGACGCGGCCCGGGTGGTGGCGCTGCGCAGCCAGGCCATCGGCCGGGTGCTGGCGGGGCTGGGCGGCATGGTGTCCGTGCCCCTGCCGGCCGCGGAGGTGCGGGAGCGGATCGCCCCGTGGGGCGAGGAGCGGATCTCCGTCGCCGCCGCCAACGGGCCGTCCTCGGTGGTGGTTTCGGGTGAGGTCCAGGCGTTGGACGAGTTCCTGGCCGCGTGCGAGGCCGATGGCGTGCGGGCCAAGCGGATCGCGGTGGACTACGCCTCCCACTCCGCGCAGGTCGACCTGCTCCGCGAAGAGCTGGCTGAGCTGTTGGCGCCGATCGAACCGCAGGCCGCCGAGGTTCCGTTCCTGTCGACGGTGACGGGTGAGTGGGTGAAGGGGCCGGAGCTGGATGCCGGTTACTGGTTCCGCAACCTGCGGCGGACCGTCGAGCTGGAGGACGCCACGCGCACCCTCCTCGACCAGGGCTTCGGCGTGTTCGTCGAGTCCAGCCCGCACCCCGTCCTGACCGTCGGCATCCAGGAGACGGTGGAGGCCGCCGGCCGCGAGGCCGCCGTCCTCGGATCCCTGCGCCGCAACGAGGGCGGCCCGGAGCGGTTCGGGCTGTCGCTCGGCGAGGCCTGGGTCCGCGGGGTCGACGTGGACTGGGAGGCCGTGTTCGCCGGCACCGGCGCCCAGCGCGCGCAGCTGCCGACCTACGCCTTCCAGCCGCAGCGGTACTGGCCGGAGGCGGCCCCCGCCGAGCCGGAGGCACCGCAGGCGGAGAGCACGACCGACGCCCGCTTCTGGGAGGCCGTCGAACGCGAGGACCTCGCCGCCCTCACCGCCGAGCTGCGCATCGAGGGCGACCAGCCCCTGACCGCCCTGCTGCCCGCCCTGTCCTCGTGGCGGCGCCAGAGCCGCGAGCAGGCCGCGGTTGACGGGTGGCGCTACCGCGTCACCTGGAAGGCCCTCGCCGACCCCACCGCGACCCGGCTGTCCGGGGCCTGGCTGGTCGTCGTGCCCGAGGCACTGTCCGGCCCGGCCGGTGACACGGCCGCCGCCGTCCTGCGGACGCTCGCCGACCGCGGCGCCGAGGTCCGTACCGTCACCATCGCCCCCGACGCGGCCGACCGCGACGCGCTCACCGCCACCCTCAAGGCCGCCACCGACGGGGCGGCCGCCCCGGCCGGGGTCCTCTCCCTCCTCGCCCTCGACGCCGGCCCCGGCGAAGACGGCGCGCTGCGCGCCCACGGCGGCCTCCTCACCACCGCCGCGCTCGTCCAGGCCCTCGGGGACGCCGCCGTGTCCGCGCCGCTGTGGTGCGTCACCCGCGGCGCCGTCGCCGTGGCCCGCACCGAGCGGATCCAGGACCCGGCCCAGGCCCTCCTGTGGGGCTTCGGCCGGACCGTCGCGCTGGAGCACCCCGACCGCTGGGGCGGTCTGCTCGACCTGCCCCCGCAGGCCGACGACCGGACCCTCGAACGGCTCGTCGGGGTCCTGGCCGGCGACGGCGCCGAGGACCAGATCGCCGTACGCTCCTCCGGGCTCCACGGCAGGCGGCTGGCGCACGCCCCGCTCGCCGACGCACCGGCCGCCCCCGCCTGGAAGCCGCGCGGGAGCACCCTCGTGACCGGCGGCACGGGCGCGCTGGGCGCGCACGTGGCCCGCTGGCTCGCCGAGAACGGCGCCGAGCACCTGATCCTCACCAGCCGCCGCGGCCCCGACGCGCCCGGCGCGGACGCACTGCGCGAGGAACTCACCGCACTCGGCGCCCACGTCACCGTCGCCGCCTGCGACATGGCCGACCGGGACGCCGTCGCCGCGCTCCTCGCGGCCGTCCCCGCCGACCGGCCGCTCACCGCCGTGTTCCACACCGCCGGCGTCCTGGCCGACGGGGTCATCGAGGGGCTGACCCCCGAGCGGTTCGCGACCGTGCTCGCCCCCAAGGCGGACGCGGCGCTCACCCTGCACGAGCTGACCGGCGACCTCGACCTGTCGGCGTTCGTCCTGTTCTCCGGAGTCGCCGGCACCCTCGGCGACGCCGGCCAGGGCAACTACGCCGCCGCCAACTCCTACCTCGACGCCCTCGCCGAGCAGCGGCACGCCGACGGCCTGCCCGCCACCTCGGTGGCCTGGGGCCGCTGGGGCGAGAGCGGACTCGCCGCGGGCGGCGCCATCGGGGAGCGGCTCGACCGCGGCGGAGTGCCCGCCATGGCCCCGGGCGCGGCGATCCGAGCCCTCCAGCAGGCCCTCGACCACGCCGAACCGGCCGTCGCCGTCGCCGACATCCGGTGGGAGCAGTTCACCCCCGGCTACACGGCCGTACGGCCCAGCCCGTTCCTCGGTGACCTGCCCGAGGTCCGGCGGCTCGCCCAGACCGCCCCCGCCGGCGCTGCCGCGGGCGGCGCCGATGCGCAGGGGGCCCCGGGCGAGGCACTGCGCCGGAGGCTGTCGGTGATGCCGCAGGCCGAACAGGCCCTGGCCGTCCTGGAGCTGGTCCGCTCCCACGCGGCGACCGCGCTCGGGCACCCCACCACCGACGAGGTGGGCGCGGGCCGCGCGTTCAAGGAGCTCGGCTTCGACTCCCTGATCGCGCTGGAACTCCGCAACCGCCTGAACGCGGCCACCGGGCTGAAGCTTCCGGCGACGCTGGTCTTCGACCACCCGACCCCGGCCGTCCTGGCCGAGTTCCTGCGCGCCGAGATCGTCCAGGACGGCAGCACCGCGGCCGCCCCGGGCATCGCGGAGCTGGAGAAGCTCGAATCCGCGCTGTCCGTCCTCGATCCGGACGGGGAGACGCGTGCCGACATCGCCTCGCGCCTGCAGGCCCTCCTGGCGAAGTGGGGTGAACCGCAGGCCCATTCGAGCGACGGGGCCGTGGCCGAGAAGCTCCAGGAAGCCACGCCCGACGAGCTCTTCGACTTCATCGAGAACGAGCTCGGGATCTAGCACAGCGGACAGCAGGCAGTAGCAGCACAAGGGTTTGTGACGAACATGGGTGAGGTTCCAATGGCGGGTCAGGCGTCGGATCAGGACAAGATCCTCGGCTACTTGAAGCGGGTGACGGCCGATCTGCACCAGACGCGGCAGCGCCTTCGCGAGGTCGAGGCCCAGGAGCCCGAACCCATCGCGATCGTCGGTATGGCCTGCAGGTTCCCCGGCGGCATCGAGTCGCCGGAGGGCCTGTGGGACCTGGTCGCGGGAGGCCGCGACGCCATCACCGACTTCCCCACCGACCGCGGCTGGGACATCGAGTCCCTGTACGACGCCGACCCCGAGCGGAGCGGCACCTCGTACACCCGCGAGGGCGGATTCCTCGACCGGGTCGGTGAGTTCGACGCCGCCTTCTTCGGGATCAGCCCGCGCGAGACCCTCGGCATGGACCCGCAGCAGCGCCTGCTGCTGGAAACCTCCTGGGAGACCTTCGAACGCGCCGGGATCGACCCGGCCGTCCTGCGCGGCAGCAAGGCCGGTGTGTTCATCGGCACCAACGGCCAGGACTACCCCGACCTGCTGCGCGACGGGGTCCCCCAGGGGGTCGAGCAGTACCTCCTCACCGGCAACGCCGCGAGCGTCGTCTCCGGTCGCCTCTCCTACACCTTCGGGCTGGAGGGCCCGGCCGTCACCGTCGACACCGCCTGCTCCGCCTCGCTCGTCGCCCTGCACCTCGCGGTGCAGGCCCTGCGCAACGGCGAGTGCTCCCTGGCCCTCGCCGGCGGCGTCACCGTCATGTCCAGCCCGCGCGCCTTCGTACAGTTCAGCCGGCAGCGCGGACTCGCCCCCGACGGCCGGTGCAAGCCGTTCGCCGAGGGCGCCGACGGCACCGGCTGGGGCGAGGGCGTCGGCATGCTCCTCGTCGAGAAGCTGTCCGACGCCCGCCGCAACGGGCACCCGGTGCTCGCCGTGGTCCGCGGCAGTGCCATCAACCAGGACGGCGCCTCCAACGGCCTGACCGCCCCGAACGGGCCCTCCCAGCAGCGCGTCATCCGGCAGGCCCTCACCAACGCCGGACTCACCCCGGCGCAGGTCGACGCGGTCGAGGCACACGGCACGGGCACCACGCTGGGCGACCCCATCGAGGCCCAGGCCATCCTCGCCACCTACGGCCAGAACCGCGCCGAGGGCCGGCCGCTGTGGCTGGGCTCCGTCAAGTCCAACCTCGGGCACACCCAGGCCGCCGCCGGTGTCGCGGGCATCATCAAGATGGTCCTCGCGATGCAGCACGGCGTCCTGCCCGAGTCCCTCCACATCGACCGGCCCTCCACCGCCGTCGACTGGACCACCGGCGACGTCGAACTCCTCACCCGGGCCGTGCCGTGGCCCGAGACCGGCCAGCCGCGCCGCGCCGGCATCTCCTCCTTCGGCGTCAGCGGCACCAACGCCCACACCGTCATCGAGCAGGCCCCGCCCGCCGACACCCCCGCCGCGCCGGCGGAGACCGGCACCGCGAACACCAGCCCGGACGACGCCGGTGCCGGCACCGACGCCGCACCGGCGGAGGGCGCCACCGGGCCGGTGCCGCTGACGGTCTCCGGCCACGGCGACGAGGGGCTGCGCGCCCAGGCCGGCCGCCTGGCCGCCCACCTGCGCGCCCACCCCGAGCTCGCCGCGGACCCCGCGGGCCTGACCGACCTCGGCCACTCCCTCGCCACCAGCCGCGCCGCCCTGGACCGCCGCGCCGTCCTCTTCGCCGACGGCCGCGAGCAGCTCCTCGCCGACCTCGACGCGCTCGCCGCCGGCGAGCAGCCCGCCACCGCGGTCCTCGGCGCCGTCGGCGAGGGCAACACCGCCTTCCTGTTCACCGGCCAGGGCAGCCAGCGCCCCGGCATGGCCCGCGACCTGTACGCCACCCACCCGGCGTTCGCCCGCGCCCTCGACGCCGTCCGTGACGAACTCGACCGCCACCTCGAACGCCCCCTGTACGACGTCCTGTTCGCCGCCGAGGGCAGCACCGGGGCGGCGCTGCTGGACGAGACCGCCTACACCCAGGCCGCCCTGTTCGCCGTCGAGGTCGCCCTCTACCGGCAGCTCGAACAGTGGGGCGTCGCCCCCGACTTCCTCATCGGGCACTCCATCGGCGAACTCGCCGCCGCCCACGTCTCCGGCGTGCTCACCCTCCCCGACGCCGCCGCCCTCGTCGCCGCCCGCGGCCGGCTGATGCAGGCCCTGCCCGCCGGCGGCGCGATGATCGCCGTCGAGGCCACCGAGGACGAGGTCACCCCGCTCCTCACCGACCGCGTGTCCATCGCCGCCGTCAACGGCCCCCGCTCCGTGGTCGTCTCCGGCGACGAGGACGCGGCCGCCGCGGTCGCCGACGTGCTGCGCGCCCGCGGCCGCCGCACCAAGCGGCTCACCGTCAGCCACGCCTTCCACTCCCCGCTGATGGACGGCATGCTCGACGCGTTCCGCGAGGCCGCCGAAGCAGTCTCCTACGCGCCGCCCGTCATCCCCATCGTCTCCAACCTCACCGGCGCCTCCGTGACCGCCGAGGAGATCTGCACCGCCGACTACTGGGTGCGGCACGTCCGCGAGGCCGTCCGCTTCCTCGACGGCGTACGCGCCCTGGCCGCGCTCGGCGTCACCACCTTCCTCGAGGTGGGCCCCGGCGGCGTCCTCACCGCCCTCGCCCAGGACTGCCTCGCCGACCACGGCGACGCCCTGTTCGTGCCCGCCCTGCGCACCGACCGCCCGGAGCCGGCGGCGTTCGCCACCTCCGTCGCCGCGGCCCACGCCCACGGCGTCGCCGTGGACTGGCCGGCCGTCTTCGCCGGCCGCGGCGGCACCCGCGTCGACCTGCCCACGTACGCCTTCCAGCGCCGCCTGTACTGGCCCGAGCAGCCCACCGCCTGGACCGGCGACGTCACCGCCGCCGGCATCGGGTCCGCCGACCACCCGCTGCTCGGCGCCGCCATCGCCCTCGCCGACGGCGACGGCTACCTGTTCACCGGCCGCCTCTCCCTGGCCACCCACCCCTGGCTCGCCGACCACACGGTCATGGACACCGTGCTGCTGCCCGGCACCGCCTTCGTCGAACTCGCCCTCCAGGCCGGCGAGCACACCGGCTGCGAACTCCTCGACGAGCTCACCCTCCAGGCCCCCCTGGTCCTGCCCCCGCACGGCGGCATCCAGATCCAGCTCGCCGTCGGCACGCCCGAGGCCGACGGACGGCGCTCGCTGACCCTGCACTCCCGGCCCGAGGACGCCGCCGACGACACCTGGGGCGAAGGCGCCTGGACCCGGCACGCCACCGGCTTCCTCGCCCCCGCCGGCCCGCAGGCCGGCCGGGGGACCGGCACCGACCTGGCCACCTGGCCGCCGCAGGGCGCCACGCCCCTCCCCGTCGACGGCCTGTACGCGTACCTCACCGGCACCGGATTCGCCTACGGGCCCGTCTTCCAGGGCCTGACCGGTGCCTGGCAGCGCGCCGACGAGGTCTTCGCCGAGGTCCGCCTGCCCGAACGGGCCCACGCCGAGGCCGCCCTGTTCGGCCTGCACCCGGCCCTCCTCGACGCCGCCCTGCACGCCGTCGGCATGGGCTCCCTGCTGGAGGACACCGAGCACGGCCGGCTGCCGTTCTCGTGGAGCGGCGTCGCCCTGCACGCCGTCGGCGCCCGCGCCCTCCGCGTCCGCCTGGCCCCCGCCGGCCGGGACACCGTCTCCGTCGACCTCGCCGACGAGACCGGCGCGCCCGTCGCCTCCGTCGACGCCCTGCTGCTCCGCCCCGTCAGCCCCGACCAGGTCCGGGCCGCCCGCACCGCCTTCCACGACGCGCTGTTCCGCGTCGACTGGACCCCGCTGGCCCTCCCGGCCGCCACCACCGTCGCCCCCGGCCAGTGGGCCCTGCTCGGCGACGACTCGGTGGCCGGCCGGTTCACCACCGTCCTGCCCACCGCGGCCGCGCACCCCGACCTCGCCGCCCTCGCCGCGGCCGTCGAGGCCGGCGGCCCGGTCCCGCAGGCCGTGGTCGTCCCCGTGTCCGTCCCCGCCGCCCGCGGTGCTGCGGCGACCCCCGTCGACGCCGCGCTGCCCGGCGCCGTCGCCGACGCGCTGCACCACGCCCTGGAGCTGGCCCAGGCCTGGCTCGCCGACGACCGCTTCGCCGACTCCCGCCTGGTGTTCACCACCCGCGGCGCCGTCGCCACCACCGCCGGCTCCGACGTGCCCGACCTGGCGCACGCCCCGCTGTGGGGTCTGCTGCGCTCGGCCCAGTCCGAGCACCCCGACCGGTTCGTCCTGCTCGACCTGGACCACCGCGAGGAGTCCCTGCGCGCCCTGCCCGCGGCCCTGGCCACCGGCGAGGCACAGCTCGCCCTCCGCGAGGGCCGCGCCGTCATGCCCCGGCTCGCCCGCGTCCCCGCCGTGCCCGCGGCCGAGGGGCTCCAGGCCCGCCCGCTCGACACCGACGGCACCGCCCTGGTCACCGGCGCCACCGGCACCCTCGGCGGGCTCGTCGCCCGCCACCTGGTCACCGCGCACGGCGTCCGTCGCCTGCTGCTGACCAGCCGCCGCGGCGAGGCCGCCGCCGGAGCCCCCGAACTCCTCGCGGAGCTGCGCGCGCTGGGCGCCGAGGTCACCCTGGCCGCCTGCGACGCCGCCGACCGCGACGCGCTCGCCGCACTGCTGGCCGCCGTACCGGCCGAGCACCCGCTGACCGCCGTCGTGCACACGGCGGGGGTCCTCGACGACGGCATCCTCGAAGCGCTCACCCCCGAGCGGATCGACCACGTCCTGTCCGCCAAGGTCGACGCGGCCGTCAACCTGCACGTGCTGACCCGCGACCTCGACCCCGCCGCGTTCGTGCTGTTCTCCGCCGCCGCCGGCACCCTCGGCGCGGCCGGCCAGGCCAACTACGCCGCCGCCAACACCTTCCTCGACGCCCTCGCCCAGCGCCGCCGCGCCGAAGGCCTGCCCGCCACCGCGCTCGCCTGGGGCCTGTGGGCCGAGCGCAGCGGCATGACCGGGGATCTCGCCGACACCGACCTGGAGCGGATCTCCCGCGCCGGCGTCGCCGCACTGTCCTCCGCCGAGGGCCTCGCCCTCATGGACACCGCCCGCGAGACCGGCGAGCCCACCGCCGTCCCCATGCACCTCGACCTGGCCGGGCTGCGCCAGGCCGACGCGAGCACGGTCCCGCCGCTGCTGCGCGGCCTGGTCCGGCCCGCCGCCCGCCGCACCGCCGCCGCGCAGGGCGCCGCGCCCGCCGACGGCCTCGCCGAGCGGCTGCTGCCCCTGACCGCCGCCGAACGCGACCGGCTGCTGCTGGCCACCGTCCGCGTCCAGGTCGCCGCCGTCCTCGGCTTCCCCGGCCCCGACGCCGTCGACCCCGGCCGCGCCTTCAAGGAGCTCGGCTTCGACTCGCTCACCGCGGTCGAACTGCGCAACCGCCTCGGCTCCGCCACCGGCGTCCGGCTGCCCGCCACCCTCGTCTTCGACTACCCCACCCCGAACGCGCTCGCCGCGTTCCTGCGCACCGAACTCCTCGGCGACCAGGCCGCCCCCGCCGCCACGGGCAGCGCCGCCGCCGTCCCGGCCGTCGCCGACGAGCCCATCGCCATCGTCGCCATGGCGTGCCGCTACCCCGGCGGGGTCACCACCCCCGAGGAGCTGTGGCAGCTCGTCGCCGGCTCCGTCGACGCGATCTCCCCGTTCCCCACCGACCGCGGCTGGAACCTCGACGGGCTGTACGACTCCGATCCCGGCCGGGTCGGGACCTCGTACACCCGTGAGGGCGGCTTCCTGCACGACGCCGCCGACTTCGACCCGGACGTCTTCGGCATCAACCCGCGCGAGGCCCTCGCCATGGACCCGCACCAGCGGCTCCTGCTGGAGACCTCCTGGGAGGCCTTCGAACGCGCCGGCATCGACCCCGCCGCGATGCGCGGCAGCCGCACCGGCGTCTTCGCCGGCGTCATGTACCACGACTACCTGACCCGGCTCCCGGCCGTCCCCGAGGGGCTGGAGGGCTACCTCGGCACCGGCACCGCCGGCAGCGTCGCCTCCGGCCGCATCTCCTACACCTTCGGCCTGGAGGGCCCGGCCGTCACCATCGACACGGCCTGCTCCTCCTCCCTCGTCGCCCTGCACCTGGCCGCGCAGGCCCTGCGCAGCGGCGAGTGCGACATGGCGCTCGCCGGCGGTGTCACCGTCATGTCCACCCCGGACACCTTCATCGACTTCAGCCGCCAGCGGGGCCTGTCCACCGACGGCCGCTGCAAGTCCTTCTCCGCCGACGCCGACGGCACCGGCTGGGCCGAAGGCGCCGGCATGATCCTGGTCGAGCGGCTCTCCGACGCCCGCCGCAACGGCCACCCGGTCCTCGCCGTGGTCCGCGGCACCGCCGTCAACCAGGACGGCGCCTCCAACGGGCTCACCGCCCCCAACGGCCCCTCGCAGCAGCGCGTCATCCGCGAGGCCCTCACCCACGCCGGCCTGACCGCCGCCGACGTCGACGCCGTCGAGGCACACGGCACCGGCACCACCCTCGGCGACCCGATCGAGGCGCAGGCCCTGATCGCAACCTACGGCCAGGACCGGTCCGCGGACCAGCCCCTGCGGCTGGGTTCCATCAAGTCCAACATCGGCCACACCCAGGCCGCCGCCGGCGCCGCCGGCATCATCAAGATGGTCCTGGCCATGCGCCACGGCGTCCTGCCGGCGTCGCTGCACATCGGCGAGCCGTCCCCGCACATCGACTGGACCGCCGGCGCCGTCTCCCTCCTCACCGAGCAGGCGCAGTGGCCCGAGACGGGCCGCCCGCGCCGCGCGGGCATCTCCTCCTTCGGCGTCAGCGGCACCAACGCGCACGTCATCATCGAACAGCCGCCCGCCGCCGAGCACGCCGGGTCCGCCGCCCCCGGGTCCGCCGCCCCCGGGTCCGACCTCCCCGCCGGCAGCCCGCTGCCGTTCGTCCTCTCCGGCCGCACCCCCGACGCCCTGCGCGCCCAGGCCGCCCGGCTCGCCGCCCACCTCGCCGAACAGCCCGACGCGGCCCTCGCCGACGTGGCCTCCACCCTGGCCACCCGGCGCACCGCCCTGGACCGCCGGGCCGGCGTCGTCGCCGCCGACCGGGCGGAGCTGCTGACCGGGCTCGCCGCGCTCGCCGAGGGCCGCGACCACGCCCGGCTCGTCCGGCACGACGCCGGCGACGGCCGGCTCGCCGTACTGTTCACCGGGCAGGGCAGCCAGCGCCCCGGCATGGGCCGCGAACTGTACGCGACCCACCCGGTGTTCGCCGCCGCCCTGGACGAGGTCTGCGCAGCCCTCGACCCGCACCTCGAACAGCCGCTCGGAAAGGTCCTGTTCGCCGAGGACGGCGACCTCCTCGACCGGACCGGGTACACCCAGCCCGCCCTGTTCGCCCTGGAGACCGCGCTCTACCGGCTCGTCGAATCCTGGGGGATACGCCCCGACTTCGTCGCCGGCCACTCCATCGGCGAGATCACCGCCGCACACGTCTCCGGCGTCCTCACCCTGCCCGACGCCGCCTCCCTGGTCGCCGCCCGCGGCCGGCTCATGGAGCAGCTGCCCGAGGGCGGCGCGATGATCGCGCTCAGTGCCACCGAGGACGAGGTCCGGCCGCTGCTGGCCGGCCAGGAGGACCGGATCGGCCTCGCCGCCGTCAACTCCGCCTCCGCCGTGGTCGTCTCCGGCGAGGAAGACCTCGCGCTGGAGATCGCCGCCGAGTTCGCGTCCCGCGGCCGGCAGACCAAGCGGCTCACCGTCAGCCACGCCTTCCACTCCCCGCTGATGGACGGCATGCTCGACGCCTTCCGCGAGGTCGCTGCCTCCCTCACCTACCACGCGCCCACCATCCCCGTCGTCACGAACCTCACCGGCGAGCTCGCGGGCGAGGAACTGCGCACTCCCGAGCACTGGGTCGCCCACGTCCGGGAAGCCGTCCGCTTCCTCGACGGCATCCGCACCCTGGACGGCGAGCACGTCACCACCTACCTCGAACTCGGCCCGCAGGGCGTGCTGTCGGGCCTCGGCCGCGACTGCCTGACCGACACCGACGGCACCACCGGGGCCGTGTTCGTCCCGGCCCTGCGCCGCGACCGCAGCGAGCCCGAGGCGCTGGCCGCCGCCATCGCCGCCGTCCACACCCGCACCGTCCCGGTCGACTGGACCGCGTACTTCGCCGCGACCGGCGCCCGCCGCACCGACCTGCCCACGTACGCCTTCCAGCGCCGCCGGTTCTGGCTCGAAGCCCCCGCCGGCTTCATCGGGGACGTCGAGTCGGCCGGTCTGGGCGCCGCCCACCACCCGCTGCTCGGCGCCGCCGTGCCGCTCGCCGACGGCGAGGGCCTCCTGTTCACCGGGCGGCTCTCCCTCGACACCCACCCGTGGCTGGCCGACCACGCCGTCATGGGCACCGTCCTGCTGCCCGGCACCGCCTTCGTCGAGCTCGCCGTCCGGGCCGGCGACCAGGCCGGCTGCGACCTGCTGGAGGAGCTCACCCTCGAAGCCCCCCTGGTCCTGGCCCCGCACGCCGCGGTCCGCCTGCAGATCGTGGTGGGCGCCCCCGACCGGGACGGCCGCCGCACCCTGGACCTGTACTCCGGCGACCCGGACGCCGCCGACGACGAGCCGTGGACCCGCCACGCCACCGGCGTCCTCGCCGCCGGCGCCCCGCGGCCCGCGTTCGACCTCGCCGCCTGGCCCCCGGCCGGCGCCGAGGCCGTCACCGTCGACGGCCTGTACGAGCACATCGGCCAGGGCGGCTTCGCCTACGGACCCGTCTTCCAGGGCCTGCGCGCCGCCTGGACCCTCGGCGACGACGTCTACGCCGAGGTGGCCCTGCCCGACGACCGGCAGGCCGACGCCGCCCGGTTCGGCCTGCACCCGGCCCTCCTCGACGCCGCCCTGCACGCCACCTTCGTCCAGCCGTCCCCCGACGGCGACCGGCAGGGCGGGCTGCCGTTCTCCTGGCGCGGCGTGTCCCTGCACGCCGTCGGTGCGGCCGCCCTGCGCGTCCGCCTCACCACCGGCGGCGAGGACACCCTTTCCCTCCAGGTCGCCGACACCACCGGCGCGCCCGTCGCCGTCGTCGAGCGCCTGGTGGTGCGGCCCGTCACCGCCGACCGGCTGGCCGGCGCCGCCCGCACCGTGCACCACGAGTCGCTGTTCCGCGTCGACTGGGCCACCGTGCCGCTGCCGTCGGGCGCCCCGGACGAGCAGCCGGGCGACGCCTGGGCCGTCCTCGGCTCCGGCACCGGGCTGCCCGGCCGCACCCACGCCGACCTGGCGGCCCTCGCCGCAGCCGTGGACGCGGGCGCCCCGGCCCCCGCGTACGTCCTGACCCCCTGCCCGGCCGCCGGCGACGCGGGGGCGCTCACCCCCGACGCCGTCCGCGCCGCCACCCACCGGGCCCTGGCCCTGGTCCAGGCCTGGCTCGCCGACGACCGGTTCGCCGAGTCCCGCCTGGTGTTCGTCACCCGCGGAGCCGTCGCCACCCAGGGCGACTGGGACCTCGCCGACCCCGTCCACGCCCCCGTCTGGGGCCTGGTCCGGACCGCGCAGGCGGAGAACCCCGACCGCTTCGTCCTCGCCGACCTCGACACCCCCGCCGCGGACGACGCCCTCCCGGGCCTGCTCGCCGCCGCCCTCGCCACCGGGGAGCCGCAGTTCGCGGTCCGCCGCGGCACCGTCCACGCCCCCCGCCTCGCCCGGGTCCCGGCGGGCACCGCGCTGACCCCGCCCGCGGACGGCTCCGCCTGGCGCATGGACATCGAGGACAAGGGCACCCTCGACCACCTCGCGCTCCTCCCCAGCCCGGAGTCCGAGGCCCCGCTGGAGCCCGGCCAGGTCCGCGTCGCCGTCCGCGCCGCCGGCCTCAACTTCCGCGACGTCCTCAACGCCCTCGGCATGTACCCCGGCGACCCCGGCCTGATGGGCTCCGAAGGCGCCGGCACCGTCCTGGAGACCGGCCCCGGCGTCACCGACCTCGCCCCCGGCGACCGGGTCATGGGCATGCTGCCCGGCGCCTTCGGCCCGCTCGCCGTCGTCGACCGCCGCATGATCGCCCCGATGCCCGAGGGTTGGACCTTCGCGGAGGCCGCGGCCGTACCGATCGTCTTCATGACGGCGTACTACGCCCTCCACGACCTCGCCGGCCTGCAGCAGGGCGAAGCCCTCCTGGTGCACGCCGCCGCCGGCGGCGTCGGCATGGCCGCCGTCCAGCTGGCCCGCCACTGGGGCGCCGAGGTCCACGCCACCGCCAGCCCCGCCAAGTGGGACACCCTGCGCGGACTCGGCCTGACCGACGACCGGATCGCCTCGTCCCGTACCCTCGACTTCGAGGACGCCTTCCGCACCGCCACCGGCGGACGCGGTGTCGACGTCGTCCTGGACTCCCTCGCCCGTGAGTTCGTCGACGCCTCGCTGCGGCTGCTGCCGCGCGGCGGACGCTTCGTCGAGATGGGCAAGACCGACGTCCGCGACCCGCAGGCCGTCGCCGCCGCCCACCCCGGCGTCCGCTACCAGGCGTTCGACCTGACCGAGGCCGGCCTGGACCGCATCCAGGAGATGCTCACCGAACTCCTCGGCCTGTTCCGGGCCGGTGCCCTGCGCCCGATCCCGGTCGCCGCCTGGGATCTGCGCCAGGCCCCCGAGGCCTTCCGCTACCTCAGCCAGGCCCGCCACACCGGCAAGATCGTCCTCACCGTGCCCGCCGAGTGGAACCCCGAGGGCACCGTCCTCATCACCGGCGGCACCGGCACCCTGGGCGCCCTCGTCGCCCGGCACGCCGTCACCGTCCGCGGCGCCCGCCGCCTGCTCCTGACCAGCCGCCGCGGCGAAGCCGCCGCGGGCGCCGCCGAACTCGCCGCCGAGCTGCGCGCCCTGGGCGCCGACGTCACCGTCGCCGCCTGCGACGCCGCCGACCGCGACGCGCTCGCCGCCCTCCTGGCCGGCATCCCGGCCGCACACCCGCTGACCGCCGTCATCCACACCGCCGGCGTCCTCGACGACGGCATCACCACGGCCCTGACCCCCGAACGGGTCGACCGCGTCCTGCGGCCCAAGGCCGACGCCGCGCTCCACCTGCACGAGCTGACCCGCCGGCTGGACCTGGCCGACTTCGTCCTGTTCTCCTCCGCCGCCGGCACCTTCGGCGGCGCCGGCCAGGCCAACTACGCCGCCGCGAACGTCTTCCTCGACGCCCTCGCCCGCCACCGCCAGGCCCACGGCCTGCCCGGCACCTCCCTCGGCTGGGGCCTGTGGGCCGAGGCCAGCGGCATGACCGGCGAGCTCGACACCGCCGACAAGGACCGGATGACGCGCTCCGGCGTCCTCGGCCTCTCCTCCGAGGAGGGCCTGGCCCTCCTCGACACCGCCCACCGCGCCGGCGACGCCCACCTCGTCCCCATGCAGCTCGACCTCGCCCCGCTGCGCCAGGCCGACGCGAGCATGGTCCCCGCCCTGCTGCGCGGCCTCGTCCGCACCCCGGCCCGACGGGCCGTTGAGGCCACCACCGCCGGCACCGGAACCCCGCTGGTGGAGCAGCTCGTCCGGCTCCCCGGGAACGAGCGCGACGCGCTGCTCCTGGACCTCGTACGCGACCAGGTGGCCGCCGTCCTCGGCCACGCCACGCCGGACGCCGTCGAACCCGGCCGCGCCTTCAAGGACCTCGGCTTCGACTCCCTCACCGCCGTCGAGTTCCGCAACCGGCTCGGCGCCGCCGCCGGGGTCCGCCTGCCCGCCACCCTCGTCTTCGACTACCCCACCCCCACGGCCCTCGCCGGCTTCCTCAAGGACGAGCTCCTCGGCTCCGAGGCCGCCGCCGCGGCCGCCCTCCCGCGACACCCGGCCGGTGCCGGCGCCGCCGAGGCCGACGACCCCATCGCCATCGTCGCCATGAGCTGCCGCTTCCCCGGCGGCGTCCGCAGCCCCGAGGACCTGTGGCAGCTGCTCGCCGAGGGGCGCGACGGCATCGCCCAGCTCCCGGACGACCGCGGCTGGGACACCGAGGCGCTGTACGACCCCGACCCCGACAACCCCGGCACCTCCTACGCCCGGGAAGGCGGCTTCGTCTACGACGCCCACCACTTCGACCCCGCGTTCTTCGGGATCAACCCGCGCGAGGCCCTCGCCATGGACCCGCAGCAGCGCCTGCTGCTGGAGACCTCCTGGGAGGCGTTCGAGCGGGCCGGGATCGACCCGACGGGCCTGCGCGGACAGCAGGTCGGCGTGTTCGTCGGGCAGATGCACAACGACTACGTGTCCCGGCTGAACACCGTCCCCGAAGGCGTCGAGGGCTACCTCGGCACCGGCGGCTCCAGCAGCATCGCCTCCGGCCGCGTCTCCTACACCTTCGGCTTCGAGGGCCCGGCCGTCACCGTCGACACCGCCTGCTCCTCCTCGCTCGTCGCCCTGCACCTGGCCGCGCAGGCGCTGCGCTCCGGAGAGTGCTCCCTCGCCCTCGCGGGCGGCGTCACCATCATCACCACCCCCGACGTGTTCACCGAGTTCAGCCGCCAGCGCGGCCTCGCCGCCGACGGCCGCTGCAAGCCCTTCGCGGCTGCCGCCGACGGCACCGCGTGGGGCGAGGGCGTCGGCATGCTCCTCGTCGAGCGGCTGTCGGACGCCCGCCGCAACGGCCACCAGGTGCTCGCGGTCGTCCGCGGCACGGCCGTCAACCAGGACGGTGCCTCCAACGGGCTCACCGCCCCCAACGGCCCCTCCCAGCAGCGGGTCATCCGCCAGGCCCTGGCCAACGCGGGCCTGACCGCCGCCGACGTCGACGCCGTGGAGGCGCACGGCACGGGCACCCGCCTCGGCGACCCGATCGAGGCACAGGCGCTCCTGGCCACCTACGGCCAGGACCGGCCCGCGGACAGCCCGCTGTGGCTGGGCTCCATCAAGTCCAACTTCGGCCACACGCAGGCCGCCGCCGGTGTCGCCGGCATCATCAAGATGGTCCAGGCCATGCACCACGGCGTGCTGCCGCAGACCCTCCACGTGGACGAGCCGTCCCCGCACGTCGACTGGTCCGCGGGAGCGGTCTCCCTCCTCACCGAGCAGCGCCCCTGGCCGGAGACCGGCCGCCCGCGCCGCGCCGGCGTCTCCTCCTTCGGCATGAGCGGTACGAACGCCCACGCCATCGTCGAACTCCCGGACGGAACGGCATCCCCGGACGCCCCGGCCAGCCAGGCGGCGGCCCCGGCCGCGCTCCCGTGGCACCTGACCGCCCGCACCTCCGAAGCCCTGCGCGCCCAGGCGGAGCGGCTCCTCGCCCACCTGGACGCCGACCCGGCGGCGGAGCCCGCCGGCATCGGCCTCTCGCTGGCCACCACCCGGGCCGTCTTCGAGCAGCGCGCCACCGTCGTCGCGGCGGACCGCGACGGCTTCCGCACCGGCCTGGCCGCCCTCACCGAAGGCCGCTCGGCGAGCGGACTGGTCCAGGGCACGCCCGCGGCCGGCGAGAAGCTCGCCTTCCTGTTCACCGGTCAGGGCAGCCAGCGCCTCGGCACGGGCCGCGAGCTGTACGCCGCCCACCCGGTGTTCGCCGCCGCGCTCGACGAGGTGTGCGACCGCCTCGACCTCGAACGGCCTCTGAAGGACGTACTGTTCGGCGACGACGCGGCCGTCCTCGACCGCACGGAGTACACCCAGCCGGCACTCTTCGCCGTCGAGGTGGCACTGTTCCGGCTCGTCGAGTCCTGGGGTGTGCAGCCGGACTTCCTGTCCGGCCACTCCATCGGCGAGCTCGCCGCCGCGCACGTGGCGGGCGTGCTGTCGCTGGACGACGCGTGCACCCTGGTCGCCGCCCGCGGCCGGCTGATGCAGGCCCTGCCCGCCGGCGGCGTGATGATCGCGGTGGAGGCGACGGAGGACGAGGTCCGCCCGCTGCTGACGGACGGCGTGAGCATCGCGGCCGTCAACGGTCCGCGGTCGGTCGTGGTCGCCGGTGACGAGGACGCCGCCGTTGCCGTCGCGGACGCCTTCCCCGGCCGCAGGACCAAGCGGCTGACGGTCAGCCACGCCTTCCACTCGCCGCACATGGACGGCATGCTGGAGGACTTCCGGCAGGTGGCCGAGGGGCTCGCGTACGCCGCCCCGCGCATCCCGGTCGTCTCCAACCTGACCGGAACCGTCGTCACCGACGAGATGGGCTCGGCCGACTTCTGGGTGCGGCACGTCCGCGAGGCCGTCCGCTTCCTGGACGGCGTCCGCGCCCTCGAAGCCGCCGGCGTCACGACGTACGTCGAGCTCGGCCCCGACGGCGTCCTCTCCGCGATGGCCCAGGCCTGCCTGACCGACGACCCCGGCTCCACCGCGTTCGCCGCCGCCCTGCGCGCCGGCCGCCCCGAGTGCGAGACCCTGCTCACCGCCCTGTCCACCGCGCACGTCCGCGGCACCCCCGTCGACTGGCGGGCGTTCTACGCCCCGCTCGGCGCCCGCCGGGTCGACCTGCCGACGTACGCCTTCCAGCGCACCCCCTACTGGCTCGACGCCGGCCGCGCGGACGGCGACGTCACCGCCGCCGGTCTCGGCACCGCCGACCACCCTCTGCTCGGCGCCGAGGTCCAGCTGCCCGACTCCGACGGCCACGTCTTCACCGGACGGCTGTCCCTGGCCGGCCAGCCCTGGCTCGGGGACCACCGGGTCATGGGCTCCGCCCTGCTCCCGGGCACGGCCTTCGTCGAACTCGCCCTCCGGGCGGGCACGCACGTCGGCTGCGACCTGGTCGACGAACTCACCCTGGAGGCGCCGCTGGTGCTGCCCGAACAGGGCGGCGCCCAGCTCCGGCTCTCCGTCGGCGCCGCCGGCGGCCGGGGCGGCCGGCGCAGCCTGACCCTGCACTCCCGCCCCGAGGGCGCCGACCCGGACACCCCGTGGACGCGGCACGCCACGGGTGTCCTCGCGCCCGGCACCGGCCAGGCCCCGCAGACCCTCACCGAGTGGCCGCCGGCCGGGGCGGAGTCCGTCCCGGTGGACGGCCTGTACGAGGGCCTCGCGGACTCCGGCTTCGGCTACGGGCCGGTCTTCCGCGGCCTGCGCGCCGCCTGGCGCGACCAGGACGCGTACTACGCCGAGGTCGCCCTGCCCGAGGGCGCCGCGGCCGAGGCCGCCCGGTTCGGCCTGCACCCGGCCCTCCTCGACGCGGCCCTGCACGCGCTCGGACTGGGCGCCGCGGGTGCCGGTGCCGGCGAAGGCCGGCTCCCGTTCTCCTGGTCCGGCGTGTCCCTGCACGCGGTCGGGGCCGCCGGGCTCCGGGTGCGGCTGACCACGGCCCGCAACGGCGAAGTGGCCCTGACCATCGCCGACGCCACCGGTGCACCCGTCGCCTCGGTGGCCGGACTGGCCCTGCGCGCCGTGAACCGCGACCAGCTCGCCACGGCACCGGACGCCACCCGTGACGCCCTGTTCCGGGTGGAGTGGACGGAGCTTCCCGCCGGCGGGTCCTTCGAGGACTGGCGGATGCTGGACGGGTCCGGCGGCTCCGGCGGCTCCGGCGAATCCGCGGCCGCCCTGGTCGTGCCGTGCTCGACGCCCGCCGGCGCGGACCCGGTCGCCGTGGCGCACACCGAGACCGCCCGGGTGCTCCGGCTGCTCCAGGACCGACCGGCGGACGAGCAGGCCGCGGACGCCCGCCTGGTGTTCCTGACCAGGGGAGCGGTGGAGGCCGTACCGGGCGAGGGCGTGGCGGACCCGGCACACGCAGGCGTGTGGGGTCTGGTGCGGTCGGCGCAGTCCGAGAACCCGGGCCGCCTGGTGCTCGTGGACGTCGACGCCGATGTGACCGATGCCGATGTGGCCGGGGCGCTCTCGGCGGCGCTCGGCTCGGGCGAGTCCGAGGTGGCGGTACGCGACGGCGCCGTGCTGGTGCCGAGGCTGGCCCGTACCGCGGTCCCGGCCAGCGATCAGGCCGCCCCGGCGTGGGACGCGGACGGCACGGTGTTGGTGACGGGTGCGAGCGGTTCGCTCGGCGGGCTGTTCGCGCGGCACCTGGTGACCGGGCACGGCGTGCGGCGCCTGCTGCTGGTGTCCCGTCGTGGTGAGGCGGCCGAGGGTGCTGCGGAGTTGTCGGCGGAGCTGGCGGGTCTGGGTGCCGAGGTCGCCTGGGCGGCCTGTGACGTGGCCGATCGGGACGCGCTGGCGGCCGTGGTGGCCGGCATCCCGGCCGGGCGCCCGCTGACCGCGGTCGTGCACACCGCCGGCGTCCTGGACGACGGCGTGATCGGGTCGCTGACCCCCGAGCGGCTGTCGGCGGTGCTGCGTCCGAAGGTGGACGCGGCGTGGAACTTGCACGAGCTGACCCGGGACCTGGACCTCTCCGCGTTCGTCCTGTTCTCCTCCGCCGCCGGTGTGTTCGGTGGCGCCGGCCAGGGCAACTACGCGGCGGCCAACACCTTCCTGGACGCGCTCGCCGCCCACCGCCGGGCGGCCGGCCTCGCCGGCACCTCGCTGGCCTGGGGCCTGTGGACCGGCGTCGGCGGCATGGGCGGCGAGCTGACCGACGGCGACCGCGAGCGCATCAACCGCGGCGGCATCGGCGCCCTCACCCCCGAGACCGGCCTCGCCCTCTTCGACGCGGCCCGGCGCACCGCCGACCCGCTGCTCGTCCCGCTCCCGCTCGACCTGGCCGCCCTGCGCGCCCAGGCCCGTACCGGCACGGTCCCCGACCTGCTGCGCGGCCTGGTCCGGGTGCCGGCCGCCCGCCGGGCCGCCGCGGGCCAGGGCGCCACCGGCGACGGCTCCGCGTTCCGTACGCGGCTGACCGGGCTGCCCGCCGGGGAGCGCGAGACGGCCCTGCTGGACATGGTCCGGGCGGAGGTGGCCACCGTGCTCGGCCACACCTCCACCGACGAGGTGCCGGCCGACCGGGCGTTCAAGGAGCTCGGCTTCGACTCCCTGACCTCCGTCGAACTGCGCAACCGGCTCGGGGCCGCCACCGGCGAACGGCTGCCCGCCACGCTCGTCTTCGACTACCCGACGCCGAGCGCGCTCGCCGCGTACCTGATGGCCGAGGTCCTGGGCCTGTCCGCGGACGAGCACGTCACCTCCGGGTCCCTGACGCCCGCAGCCGCCCCCGGGGCCGCGCTCCACGAGGACCCGATCGCGATCGTCGGCATGAGCTGCCGCTACCCCGGCGGGGTCGAGACCCCCGAGGACCTGTGGCGCCTGGTGGCCGGCGGCATCGACGCCATCTCGGAGTTCCCCCAGGGCCGCGGCTGGGACCTGGAGTCGCTGTACGACCCGGACCCGGACGGCAAGGGCACCAGCTACACCCGCTCCGGCGGCTTCCTGCACGACGCGGGCCGCTTCGACCCGGCGTTCTTCGGGATCTCCCCGCGCGAGGCCGTGGCGATGGACCCGCAGCAGCGGCTGCTGCTGGAGACCTCCTGGGAGGCCTTCGAGCGGGCCGGTATCGACCCGGCCACCGTGCGCGGCAGCCGGACCGGCGTCTTCGCGGGCATCATGTACCACGACTACGCCACCCGGATCACCTCTGTGCCGGACGGCGTCGAGGGCTACCTCGGCACCGGCAACTCCGGCAGCATCGCCTCCGGCCGCGTCTCCTACGCGTTCGGGCTGGAGGGCCCGGCGGTCACCGTCGACACGGCGTGCTCGTCCTCCCTCGTCGCCCTGCACTGGGCGATCCAGGCGCTGCGCAATGGCGAGTGCACCATGGCGCTGGCCGGCGGTGTCACGGTCATGTCGACGCCGGGCACCTTCACCGAGTTCAGCCGGCAGCGCGGCCTCGCCGCCGACGGCCGCATCAAGTCCTTCGCGGCGGCCGCCGACGGCACCAGCTGGGCCGAGGGCGCGGGCATGCTGCTCGTCGAGCGCCTGTCGGACGCCCGCCGCAACGGCCACCCGGTCCTGGCCGTGGTCCGCGGCTCCGCGATCAACCAGGACGGTGCGAGCAACGGCCTGACCGCGCCCAACGGCCCCTCCCAGCAGCGCGTCATCCGGCAGGCCCTCGCCTCCGCCGCCCTGACCAGCGACATGATCGACGTGGTCGAGGCGCACGGCACGGGCACCACCCTCGGCGACCCGATCGAGGCCCAGGCCCTGCTGGCCACCTACGGCCGGGAGCGCGCGGCCGACGAGCCGCTGTGGCTCGGCTCGATCAAGTCCAACATGGGCCACACCCAGGCCGCCGCCGGTGTCGCCGGCATCATCAAGATGATCATGGCGATGCGGCACGGCGTGCTGCCGAAGACCCTGCACGTGGACGAGCCGACCCCGCACGTGGACTGGGAGGACGGCGCCGTCTCGCTGCTGACCGAGTCCCTGCCGTGGCCCGAGACCGGCCGCCCGCGCCGCGCCGGTGTGTCGTCCTTCGGCATCAGCGGCACCAACGCCCACACGATCATCGAGCAGGCCCCGGAGGACCTCACCCCGGCCGCGGCGGACGACCGTCCGGCGCCCGTGCTGCCGTACGTGCTGTCCGCGAAGTCGGCGGACGCGCTGCGCGGCCAGGCGGCCCGCCTCCGCACCCACCTGGAGGGCGCGCCCGGCGCCGGAACCGCGGACGCGGCCTACTCGCTGGCCACCCGCCGCGCCTCCTTCGACCACCGCGCGGTGGTCGTGGCGGCAGGCCGGGACGAACTGCTGCGCGGCCTGACCGCCCTGGCGGACGGCGACCCGGCCGCCGCGGGGGTCACGCGGGACGCCGTGGGCGCCGCCGGCGCCGGAAAGCTCGCCTTCCTGTTCACCGGCCAGGGCAGCCAGCGCCCCGGCGCGGGCCGGGAGCTGTACGACACCCACCCGGTGTTCGCGGACGCCCTGGACGCGATCTGCGCCCGCATGGACGTCCACCTCGAACTGCCTCTGAAGGAGGTGCTGTTCGGCGACGACGCGGCCGTTCTCGACCGTACGGAGTACACGCAGCCGGCGTTGTTCGCCGTCGAGGTGGCGCTGTTCCGGCTGCTGGAGTCCTGGGGCGTGAGGCCGGACTTCCTGTC
>NZ_JBHXTC010000044.1:0-44187 GCF_042677605.1 Streptomyces sp. NPDC127106
TCTTGCTTTGAGTGCGGATGCGACTGATGTGTTTCCGAGACTGGCCGCGCGCGCCGCCACCGCCGGGCCCGGCGGGGCCGCACCGCCCGCCCGGCTCGCGGACGAGCTCGCCCGCGCCCTGCCCGCCCCCGCCCCCGACATGCCCAAGGAGGAACTGGCCCTGGAGGGCGGCGCCCCGCTCGCCCCGTCGCCCGCCGTCGCCGCGTACCTGGAGCAGAAGGGGCCCGCGGGCGGGCCGGTCCGCGTCCGCCTCGGGCACACCGCCGCCGGCATCCTGCACCTGCGCTCCACCGACCGGGGCCCGGCCACGGCCGCCGGCGGCGCGTTCCAGCCGGTGCCGCTCCTGCTCCCGTTCCTGCTGCCGCTGCGGACCGCCGGCATCGAGCCGGTCCTCGCCGTCCGCGTCCATGACGGCGTCCTGCAAGGACACGCCTCGGTGGTGGTGCAGGGCACCCTGATCGCCGGCCACCGCGCCCTCCTCGACCGGATCGCGAGCTGCGCCCGGGTCCTCGGCTGGCTCGGCGTCAGCGGCCTGAAGCTGCCCGGCGCGGAGAACGAACTGCGCGGCCCGACGCTGGTGGTGAAGGCCACCGGCATGGGCTTCACCCTCGGAGGCTTCCTCACCGCCTCCGGCAGCTTCGGCCTCACCGGCGACACCGTCACCTTCGACGCCGTCGCCCGCGGCACGGTCGCCGGCCTCGGCTCGGTGGAGGTCCCGGTGGTCCGCGGCCCGGACGGCGCGCTGTCCGGCAGCGCCTCCGTGGACGTGGCGCTGCGCGGCTTCACCGGGCAGGTGACGGCCGCGTACGCGAGCGGGGCGGTCGACGTCCGGGGCACCGTCGGCTACGCCAACGACCGGTTCGACGGCCAGGTGACTTTCGTCGCCACCGACCCGGCGACCGCACGGGAACTGACGGACAGCCGGCTCGCCGAACAGGTGAAGACCGCCCCGATCGTCACGGGCGAGCCGGCTCCCGCGCAGGCGGCCGCCACCGGGGCCCCCGACGGGGCCGCCGGGCCGCGCCCCGGCCCCCGCGTCCTCGCCGGCTGGGGCACGGTCACGGTCCGGCTGGCCGACTGGCTGGGCGGCGAGGCCCTGGTCGTGGTCGACCACCGCGGCGACGTGACCGTCGTCGGCAAGATCGTGCCGCGGATGGACAAACCGCTCTTCGAGCAGAAGGACTTCGTCAAACAGCTCGCCCGGTTCGAGGTCCGCACGCTCTACGGCGTCCCGCTCGTCGGCAACGTCTTCCTCTTCGCCGGCATCGGCCTGGAAGCCGTCGCCACGATCGGGCCCGCGACCCTCGACCGCATGGAGCTCACCGGCACCTGGTCCACCAAACCCGAGGTCCTCAAGGACTTCGGCCTGACCGGCACCCTCAACGTCTCCGCCTTCGCCGGACTGCGCCTGAAGGCCGAGGGCGGCGCCGGCCTCCAACTCCTCGGCCACGACATCAAGGCGGGCGTCGCGCTGCACGCCCTCGCCGGCGTCCGCGGCTACGTGGAGGCCACGCCCCGCATCGGATTCCGCGAGGTCGCCGACCCGAAGGCCGGCAAACGCGGGGAGTTCTTCCTCGCCGGGCACATGGAGATCGCCGCCCAGCCCTTCCTGGCGCTCGGCGGGGACCTCTTCGTCGAGCTCGACAGCCCCTGGTGGTCGCCCGCCCCGGACAAGCGGTGGGACTGGCCGGTGGGACGGCTGGAGTACCCGCTGTCCGGGGAGTTCGGCATCGGGGCGGACGTGGAGCACGTCCTCGGCTCCGGGAAGGTCCCCGAAGTCGCCTTCAGCGACGTCAAGTTCAGCCCCGACAAGTTCATGAGCGACCTGGTCAACGACAGGGTCCCGGCGAAGTCGGCCGCGGACGAGCAGAAGAAGGGCGCCTGGAAGGAGCCCGGCACCCCCGGCACCCCCGGCACCACCGGATCCCCCGGCGGTGCCGGCCCGGGGGCCGGCCCGGCCCCGGGTGCCCCGGCCGCCGCCCCCGCCGGGGCCCCCACGGCCCCCTCCCGGCCGACCGCCCGCCGAGCGCCGGCCGCGGGACCCGGCCCGGTTCCGGCGGCACCTCGCAAGGACCCCGCCGACGTTCCCTCCCCGGCCAAGCAGACCCGCTGGCTCTCGGGGCTCCAGGCCCTGGGACGGATCGCGCAGAAGTCGCACGCCCACCCGTACGAGGAGGCCGACCTTCGCGCCGAACTCGCCGGAGTCCGCAGGACGTACGGGTTCAGCGTGCTGGAGCCCGAGCTGCACGAGGGAAAGTGGCACGTCACGGCGGCCATGAGCCCGAAGGCGCAGAAGCTTCCGCTCATCGACGCCGCCCCGAAGGGCACGGCGAAGGACGCGGCGAAGGAGGCGGCGAAGGAGGCGGTGAAGGACGCGGTGAAGGGATCGCAGAAGGAGGGCGGCAAGGCCGGCGTCGACCGCCGCGACCCGAAGGAGCTGCCCGACTTCCACGGAGGCCGCTACGACGAGCTGAAGAACCCGAAGACCGGACTCAACTACGCCGGCACCGAGATCAACCACATCCCCCCGCACAGCGTCACCAAGCAGGTCAGCACGGTCTCGTACGGCCGCGGCCCGGCCATCCAGATGGACCGCCAGGACCACCGGGGGCGCAAGAACCCCGACGGCAACTGGAGTTCTCATCCGCGGGCGCTGAGCACGGGCAGTTGGACGGAGTCCAAGGAGCACCGCGCCCGGCAGCTGGAGCTGATGGAGGCCGAGCGGTTCAAGCAGGCGGTCCGGCTGGACGTCAACGACATCCGGTCCAAGTTCGGCGCCAAGTACGACGGCGCCCTCAACGAGATGAAGCCCGCGCTGCGCGCCGAGGGCTGGTGGTGACCGGTGGCCGCGGCCCGTGGCAGCGGGGGAGACGGCGCGGTGACGCCCGTCGCGCAGCATGGAGCCATGGCAGCATCTGACGCCCTGACATACGCCCCCGGCGGCGGCCCGCTCCCCGCGGCCGGGCCCGCGGGCGAGGCCTGGTCCGGGACCGGGATCCGGTTCCCGCTGCGGCCGCAGGGCGGCGACGGCGGCGACGGCGGCCCGGGTGGCGGAGGCGGCCCGGGGGAGGGAGGCGGCCCGGGCGATGGAGGCGGCCGGCTCGGCTGGGTGGCGGGCAGTGCCGCGATACGCCAGTCCGTGGAGACCATCCTCGACACCGAGCCCGGCGAACGCGTCATGCGCCCCACCTTCGGCTGCGGACTGCGCCGCCACCTCATGGCCCCCAACACCCCCGCCACCCGCGCTGCGATCGCCGCCGAGATAGGCGAGGCCCTCGCCGCCTGGGAGCCCCGTATCCAGGTCACCGAGGTCTCCGTGACCCCGGGGGAGGAGCCGACCCTGGTGTGGATCGACATCGCCTACGTACGACTGCTCGACCTGCGCCCGGACAATCTCGTCTACCCCTTCTACCTGCGATAGAGGGCCGGGTGACGACGCCATGCCGCTGATCGGCCCCATCCTCGACGACCGCACCTTCGAACAGCTCCGCGACGAGCTGGTCAAACGGATCCCCGTCTACGCCCCCGAGTGGACCGACCACAACGCCGGCGACCCCGGCATCGCCCTCCTCGAACTCTTCGCCCACCTCGGCGAGTCACTGCTCTTCCGCTTCAACCAGATCCCCGACGCCACGAAGGTCGCCTTCCTCCGGCTGCTCGGCGTACGCCCCCGCCCCGCGCTCACCGCCCGCACCCTCCTCACCCTGCGCACCGAGCGTCCCGATGGGGTCCAGGTGCTGCGCGGCACCGAGGCCCGGGCCGGCGCCGTCCCCTTCGAAACCGACAACGAGACCGTCGCCTGGCCCCTGGACGTCCTCGCCGCCGGCAAGACCCCCGTCGCCCCCGCCCCGCCCGGCAGCGGGGAGAGCCGCCGCCGGGACAACGCCGTCGAGGCCCTCCCCAAGGCCGACCGCGACCGCGTCGCCGCCGGCGCACCCGTCGTCTTCTACACCACCACCGAGGCCCCCGCCGATCCGCTCGACCCCGACCGGCCACCCCTCGACGTCAGCACCACCCTCGACCAGAGCCTGTGGATCGCCCTCCTCGCCCGCCCCGCCACCGACCCCGCCCGGCTGCGCGGCCAGACCGTCTTCCTCGGCGTCGTCCCCGACGAGGAACTCCGCCGCCCCTACGACCTGGTGGCCCGGGACCCCCGCGACCCCACCCGGCTGCGCGCCGGCGACCTGCTGAACGCCCCGCCCGGCTTCCTGTGGGAACTGTGGAACGGGCCCGGGGCCCGTACCCCCTTCACCCCCCTCGCCGTGCTCGGCGACACCACCCGCGGCCTCACCACCGCCGGCGTCGTCAGCGTCGCCCTGCCCACCGCCTTCCCCACCCACCCCCAGGGGCAGGCCGGAACCGGCGGACCGAACAGCCCTCCGACGCCGGCCGACGAGCAGACCGCCGCCCGCGTCCTCGGCTGGCTGCGCGTACGCCGCCCCACCGGGGAGAACGACGCCATCCACCGCATCCGGTGGGTCGGCGTCAACGCAGTCGGAGCCGTCCAGGCCCGCACCGCCGCACCCGAACTCCTCGGCACCGGCACCGCCGAGGCCGGACAGGT
The DNA here is from genome assembly GCF_042677605.1 of Streptomyces sp. NPDC127106. Lineage (NCBI taxonomy): Bacteria > Bacillati > Actinomycetota > Actinomycetes > Kitasatosporales > Streptomycetaceae > Streptomyces > Streptomyces sp. NPDC127106. The sequence goes on from NZ_JBHXTC010000044.1 coordinate 4,565, forward strand.
CCACCGACTCACCCAGCGCCCCGTCCTCCCCGGCAGCGTCCGCCTGGAGGTCGAAGAACCCGACGGCTGGCAGCCCTGGACCGAGGTCGAGGACTTCGCCGCCAGCGGCCCCCTCGACCGGCACTACACCCTCGAACCCGACGCCGGCCTCGTCCGCTTCGGCAACCGCGGCCGGCTGCCCCGGATCGGCGAACGCATCCGCGTCCTCGGCTACCGGTACGGCGGCGGCGCCGCCGGCAACGTCCCGGCCGGCGCGATCACCGCCCTCACCGGGGTCTCCGGCGTCCAGGCCGGCAACCCGCTCCCCGCCGCAGGCGGCGCCGACCCCGCCTCCCTCGCCGACGCCCTCGAAGCGCTGCCCGCCGAGGTACACCGCCGCGACCGCGCCGTCACCGCCGACGACTACCGTGCCCTCGCCCTCGAAGTCCCTGGCGTACGGCGCGCCGAGACCCTGCCCCTGCTCCACCCCGACACCCCCGGCCGGCCCGCCGCCGGCGTCGTCAGCGTGCTCGTCTTCCCCGCCGAGGACCTCCGCGACCCCGGCGCGCCGCTGCCCGACCTCGCGCTGCTGCGGCAGGTGGCCGCGTACCTCAACCCCAGGCGCCCGGTCACCGCCGAGCTGTACGTCATCCCGCCCACGTACGTGGACATCGCCGTCTCCGTCGGCATCCGGACCCGGGAGGGCTACCAGCCCGACGCCGTGCGCCGCTGGACCGAGCTGATCCTGCGCCAGTACCTGGCCCCACTGCCGCCGTACGGGCCCGACGGCGCCGGCTGGCCGCTCGGCCGGGCCGTGCGGCGCGCCGAGCTGGAGGCCGTCGCCGTCCAGGTGGAGGGGCTGGAGTACCTCGACGGCGAACTCGCCCTGGCCCGGCGCGGCCCCGCCGGCTGGACCCCGCTGCCGCTCGTCCCGCTGAACCCGTGGGAGGTGCCCCGGCTCGCCGAGATCACCGTCGTCACCGGCAGCCCGCTGCCCGTCGGCGCCGGCTACGGCACCCCGCCCGCGCCGCCCGGAGACCCCGTCGTCGTACCGCTCCCCCCGGAGGTGTGCTGATGCACGGCGACCGCACCACCGCCCTGATCGCCGACCCGGACCAGTGGGTGCGCTGCCGCCACGAGTCCACCGCCCTGCTCGACGGCGGCGGCGTCCAACTCGCCTGGGAACCGGAGCCCGAGCCCGAGCCGGAGCCCGGGCCCGGGCCCGTGACCGGAACCGGAACCGGATCCGGGACGGCGGGCCCCGCGCCCGCCTCCGCATCCGCGTACGGCGCCGCGTACGGCCCGGCCGGGCTCGCCTTCGACCGATGGGGCCGCGCCTACCGCTCCCAGCCGCGCGCCGGCCGCGTCGACGTCCTCCCGCCCGGCGCCACCGCTGCCGCCCCCGCACCCGCCCCCCACCGGCCCGGCACCCTCTGCGTCCCCCGCGGGCTCGCCGTCGACGCCGGCCAGCGGCTCCACATCGCCGAGTCCGGCGGCGCCGCCGTCCACGTCGTCGACCTGTGGGGCGAACGGCTGCTGCGCCGCGTCCCCGTCCGCACCGCCGCCCACCCGCACCGCCGCCCCCTCGACGTCACCGCCCACTGCGGGGCCGTCGCCGTCCTCGTCACCCGGCCCGCCGGAATCCTCCTCCTCCAAGGCCGCCGCGGCCCCCTGCGCGGTCCCGCCCTGCACCGCCCGCCCGGCGCCGACGGCCTGCGCCCCACCCGGATCGCCGACCACGCCGGACACCTGTACGTCCTGTGGACCGGGCCCGCGGGCCCGGCCGGCGCGGCCGCCGTCATCGCCCGCGCCGACGGCACCCGCCCGCTCACCGTCGGCGGGGCCACCGACCTCGACCTGACCCCCGACGGCACCCTCGTCGTCGCCCGCACCCCCGGCCGCCCGTTCCGCCGCTTCCGCCCCGACGGAACCACCGCCTGGGCCGAGCTCGAACCGCTGCGCGCCCCCGACTACGACGGCGGCGCCCTGACCGTGGACCCCGACGGCCGCACCGCGTTCACCACCGCCGCCGGCATCGCCCGTACCGCGGGAGCCGCCGCCCGGTACACCCCCACCGGCACCGTGATCTGTTACCGCCTCGACGCCGGCGAGTACCGCATCCGCTGGGGCCGCCTCTTCCTCGACGCCTGCATCCCGCCCGGCACCGACGTCCGGGTCAGCTTCCTCACCGACGACGAGGACACCGTCCCCGACCCGCTGCCCTGGCAGCCCCCCGTCCGTGGACCGCGGGCCGTCCACCGCCCCGACCTCACCCCGCCCCTGCCCTCCCGCGCCGGACACGCCGCCCGGCTCCCCGCCCCCGCACCCCTGTTCCGGCGGCCCACCGGACGCGAACTGCCCTGGGCGCAGATCGATCCCGACGACGCCTACGAGACCTACGAGGCCCCCGTCCAGGCCCCGCCCGGCCGCTACCTGTGGATCGTGCTCCGCCTGACCGGCACCCTCCGCCTCACCCCCCGCGTCCGGGCCCTGCGCGTCGAACGGCCCGGGCACCGGCTGTCGGCGACCCTGCCCAGGGCCTGGAGCCGGGACGAGACCCACGCCGCCTTCCTGCACCGCTTCCTCGCCCCCGCCGAGGGAATGCTGCACGAGATGGACTCCCGCGCCGCCCTGCGCACCCTGCTCCTCGACCCCCGGACCACCCCGCAGGAGGCCCTCGGTTGGCTGGCCGGACTGCTCGGCCTGGCCCTGGACCGGCGCTGGCCCGTGGCCGCCCGCCGCGAACTCATCGCCCAGGCGTACGACCTCTTCCGCATCCGCGGCACCGCCGCCTGCCTGGAACGCATCCTGCGGCTCTACCTGCCCGTGCCCGTCAGCGTGGTGGAGCACTGGCGGCTCCGCGGACTCGCCGGCGCCGTCCTCGGCACCGCCCCCGGCGGGCCGCCCGCCCCCGCCGTCGGCGGCGCGGCCGCCACCTCCGGGGCGCTGGGCCGGTTCACCGTCGGCGGCACCCGGCCCGGCGAGGACGGCTACACCGCCACCGCGCACCGCTTCAGCGTCCTCATCCCCGCGGCCCCGACCCCCGCCCAACTGGACGTCGTACGCGGCATCGTGGAATCCCAGAAGCCGGCCCACACCCGCGTCGACATCTGCCCCCTCGGCACCGGCATGCGCATCGGCCGCACCCTCCACCTCGGCCTCACCTCGGTCGTCGGCCCCGGCGCCGCCTGGGCCCCGGCCGTCGCCGGCCACCTCACGCTGGGCACGAACGCCGTCGTCGGCGTTCCGGCCCAGGGATCCCGCATCGGCGAAACCACCATCTCCGGGGCGGTGCGCGTCGGATGACCCACCACCACCCCGCCGTCGTCCCACTGCCCGGCGGCACCACACACGGCACGGTCGCGCTCCCCCCGGACGCGCGCAGTGCACCCCCGCACGGCAGCGCAGGCGTGGACGCACGCCGCCCCGGCGCGTCAGCAGCGCGGCGGGCGGACGTACGGGGCCGGCCAGGGGCGGTCTGCGGCGCGGACCGGACGGGTGGGCCGGGCGGGGGAGCCGTCGGAACCGGGGCGGGGTGGGTACGGTGAGCGGCGGGCGGCCGGGGGACGGGCGGCCGGAGGCCGCCGCGGGGCCGGAGGTGGTCGTCGGCCGGTTGTCCGCCACCCTGCGGTACGACCCGGGAGGGGTGCCGCCCGCGGCGGACCGGTTGCGCGGGCCGCTGCGGCACGCCGTCGCCGGCCACCTGGAGGCGGCCCTGCGCGCCCTCGCCCTGCCGCCCGGGCGGTGGTGCCTGGCCCGGCTCGACCTGACCGTTCCCCTCGACCTGGACCGCCCCGACACGGCGCTCGCCCACGACTGGTCCCGCGCGGTCGCCGAGGCGATCGCGCGGACGGTACGGGAGGACCGGGGCCCCGCCGTCCACTACCGCAACGACGCCGACCTGCTCGCCGACGCCGTCACCGGCCTCGCCACCGGGCGCCACGAACGGCTGTGGGCCTGGCGCCAGACCGGCCTGGTCCGCCCCGAGGACCCCGCGCCCGCGGCGGCCCCCGGCGCGGCGGTGCTCGCCGTGCTGGAACGCCACCCGCACCAGGCCGCCGCCACCGTGCTCCGCGCCGCCGAGCGCTGCGGGGCGGCCGCACTGGACCGGGCCCTGGGGCGCCGCGGCTGGCAGCGGCTGGCCGCGCTCGTGACCGGCGCCGCCCCGACCCCGCCCGGCGACACGGACCCCGCCCCCGCCCTGCGCACGCTGGCCCGCACCCTGCTCGCCGGATCCCGGTTCGCCGCCCTCGTGCGGGCCGCCCGGCTACGCCCGGCCGAACCGACCGCGGCCGCCTGGGCCGTGCTCGTCCTCGCCGAGACCGACCCCGCCGCGCTGCACCGGGCCGAGGCACGCCCCGGCCTGCACCGCCTCCTCACCGAGGCCCTGTACGCGCCTGGCGCCACGACCGCCCGGACCGATGTCGAACAGCGCCCCTCAGCGGCGGAGTCAGGGCCCGACGGTCCCGCCCGCCCCGCGGCTGCCGGGCCGGCCGGACCCGAGGCGCCGCCCGGGGGCGTGGTCGAGCAGGCCGGGGGAGCCCCGCCCGCCCCGCCGGAGCCCGTCGGCCCCGGCCGCTGCGCCCCCGCGCCGGACACGCCCGCCGGGCGGGCAACCGTGCGCGCCCCGGAGCGGGACGACTGCCCGGCGGCGGACCCGTCGCGGGGATCCGTCCCCGAGCCGGCCTCCGGGCCGTCGGCCGAGGGCGTGCCGTCCGACTGGGCCGGGCTGCTGTTCCTGCTGGCGACGGCCGCCGGGGCCGGCCTTCCGGACCGGGTCCTGGACGACCCCGTCCTCGCCGCACGGCCGTTGCCCTGGGTGCTGTACACCGCCGCACGCACCCTCGTGCCCGCCGTCCCCGCGGGCGACCCGGCCGCCCTGGCCCTCGCCGGCCTCGACCGGAGCCGGGCCGTCCGCGTTCTGGGCGCCGAGCCGCCCACCCCGGCTGAACAGGCCCGGGTCGACGCACTCGCCGCCTCCTGGGCCCGGGCCACCGCCGCCCGGCTGGCCCCAACGGCCCAGCCGGCCACCCCCGTTGCAGCGTCCAATCCCGCCGCCCCCGCCCCCGCTCCCGCTCCCGCTCCCGCCCCCGCCGCTCCCCCCGCTTCCGCCCCCGCCGCCCCGGCACGGCCGGAGCCGCCCGTCTCGGACGACCCCGCTGCCGCCCCCCGCCCGGATTCGGGTTCGCCGCACCGTGCGTGCACACCGCCCGCTCCGGCCGCCGCCATCCCTGACACCCCGCTCGGCCGGGCGCCTTCCACCGCATCATCAGCCGTGGCACCGGCCGGGGCGGACGAGCGGCGGGTCGTGGCGGCGGTGGCTCGGCGGCGGGGGCGGGTGGTGGCCGAGGCGGGGTGGGTCGAGGTGGTGCTGGCCGCCGGGGACGCCGATCCGCGGGTCCGGCGGGCGGGGTTGGACCTGGATCCGGGCTGGGTCGGCTGGCTGGGGGCCGTCGTGAGGTACCGCTATGTCTGACCGCATCAGCCGTGACCTGTCGGTCCGGGCCGCCGCCGTGGCCGTACGGGTCGCGGAACTGCTGGAGACCACGTGCAGCGAGGAGGCCGGCGCCGAGCCCGCCGCCTTCCTGCGCGACTGGGCCGCGGCCGCCGAGCGCCGCGCTCCCGGTCCGACCCCCGCCACCGCCCCCGGCCCGGACGCCGAGAGCGCGCCGCTCGACCGGCTCGTGCGCTGCTACGGGCTCGGCGTGCTCGAAACGGAGCTCGTGCTGTTCGCCGGGCTCCCCGAGGAACACGAGGGCCTCGCCCGGACGTTCCGCACCATGCATCCGGCCGGCGCCCCGCACCCCAGCGTCGGCCTCGCCGGGCTGCTCGTCGACTGCGCCGGCAGCCGCAGCTCCGCGGGCGCCCGGACCGCCGCCCCGGACCGGGTGGCCCTGCGCCGGCTGCTCCACGAAGGTCCCGCCGTACGGGCCGGGCTGCTCGCGCTGACCGGCGACGGCCCCTTCCACGAGCGCTCGCTGACCCTCGCCGACCAGCTGTGGGAGGCCCTGCACGGCCACCCCGCCCGGCCCGCGGCGCTGGAGCCGGCCGACGCCGGCCCGCCCGTCCCCGGCCTCGACGGCTGGCTCGCCCTGCCCGAGAGCGTCCGGGCGGTCGCCGCGCTCCGCTCCCGCGAACCCCGCACCCTGCTCGTCAGCGCCCGCGACGAAACCGTCGCCCTCAGCCGCTGCGCGGCCCTTGCCGCCGCCGCCGGTCTCGACGTGTTCGCCGCCCGCGCCCGCCCCGAAGACCCGGCGGCCATCGGCCTGCTGGGACTGCACGCCGCCGTACGGGGCGCCGTACCGCTGCTGGTGGTGGCCGCGCCGCCGGCCGGGGCGGGCCCGGTCACCCCGGCCGTGGACCGCGTTCCGGGCCCGCTGCTGGTGTGTGCCGCGCCCGGCGCCGTACGTCCCGGGCCGCAGCGGCCCGTGCTCACCGTGCCCGTCGGCCCGGTCGGCGTGGCGGACCGGCGCCGGGCCTGGCAGGCGGCGCTGCCCGGAGCCCCCGGCCGGGCCCCGGAGCTGGCGGCCCGTCACCCCCTGGACCCGGCGCTCACCGCACAGGTGGCCCTCGACGTGCGCAGCCGGGCCGCCCTCGCCGGCCCGGGCAACGGCCCCGACGGCCGCCCGGACGTGTCCGGTGCCATCCGGGCCCGGGCCGGGGCCCTGCTTCCCCCGGGCGTCGACCTGGTCGGGCCGAGCGCCCGCTGGTCGCGGCTCGTCCTCTCCGCGGAGGCCGACGGCCAACTGCGGGACGCCGTCGCGCGGCTGCGCCACCAGGCGCTCGTCCTCGACGACTGGCGGCTGCGGGAGGCCGCCCGGGCCGCACGCGGCGTACGGCTGCTGCTGACCGGCCCGCCCGGCACCGGCAAGTCCCTCGCCGCCGAGGTGCTGGCCACCGAGGCCGGCCGGGACCTGCTGGTCGTCGACGGATCCGAGCTGGTCTCCAAGTACATCGGCGAAACGGAGAAGAACCTCGCGGCCTGCTTCGAGGCGGCCGAGCGCACCCAGGCGGTGTTCCTGCTGGACGAGGCAGACGCCCTGTTCGGCACCCGCACCGAGATCTCCGAGGCGAACGACCGGTTCGCGAACATGGAGACCGCGTACCTGCTCCAGCGGCTGGACCGGTTCGACGGCCTGGCCGTCCTGACGACCAACCTGCGGCAGAACATCGACGCGGCCTTCATCCGCCGCATGGACTTCGTCGTGGAGTTCCCGCTGCCCGACGATACGGGCCGGCACCGCATGTGGGACCTGCACCTGCCGCGCGCCCTGCGGGACGCCGACGTCGACCTGGCCGCACTCGCGCAGTGCTACCCGGTGCCCGGCGGCTGGATCCGCAACGCCGCGATCGGGGCGGCGTTCCGGGCGGCCGACGAGGCAGGACCGGTCCGGCAGGCCCACCTGGCCGATGCGATGCGGCGCGAGTACGGCAAGGCGGGCCGGCCCTTCCCCGGGGATCCGGTCACCCCGGGCGGCGCCGGCGCGGACCGCCGGGCCGCGCAGGCCCTGGCCGCGGCAGACACGGCGAGCGACACGCTCACCCGGAAGGAGAACCCATGACGGCCCTCGGCACCGGCGGCACCCCGTGCGGCTGCGGCTGCAGCGGCGGCGGCCCGTCCGCCCCGGACCTGCCCACCGGACCCTCGCCCGGAAGCGGCCCCTGCGGCCCCGGACCCTGCGGCGGGGAGGAACTGCCCGCCAACCCCTTCCTCGCCCTGCGCGTGGCCTTCGGCATGCTCCTCGGCGAGGACGACTTCCGCGTCCTGATGGGGAATCCGCGCGGCAAGCTCATGCTCCACAACGCCTGGTTGCACGGGCCGGGCGTCATCTGGGGCCTGGGGGTCGCGCGGGACGGCGACGAACTGGCCGTACTGCCCGGGCTGGCCCTGGACGGCCTGGGCCGCGAACTCGACCTGGAGGCGCGGTGGTGCCTCTCCCTGACGCAGTGGGCGAGGGACTGGGCCGAACAGCACCCCACCGAGCCGACGCCGGAACCCGTCGCCCGCACCGCCGAGGCCTGGATCGTCGCCGAGTTCGCGTCCTGCCCCGACCGCCCGGTGCCGGCCCTGGCCGACCCCTGCGACGTGACGCGCCGCCACGACGACTTCTCCCGGACCGTCGAGACGGCGGCGGTCACCGTCCGCTCCCGTCCGCCCGAACCCTGGCGCCCGTACCACCGCGTACGGGTCCTCCTCGGCCTCGACGAGGCCGGCGAGGGCGACGCCGCCGGCCGCGAGGCGCTGCGCGAGGCCGCCGAGGTCGCCCGGGTCCCCGCCCACCTGCGGGCCCCGGCCCTGCTCGCCGCGTTCCGCCGGCTCGCCGCCGCCGACGCCACCGAGCAGGCGCCGCGGTGCGAGGAGGGCGACGCCTGCCCGCCCCGGGCGCCCGTGACCGAGGAGCACGCGGCGGTCGTCCTCGCCCGCCTCACCGTCGCGTTCACCGAGTACGACGGCTGCGTACGCGTCGAGGAGGTGCGCGTCGACCCCTCCGTGCGCACCGCCGTCCTGCCCACCACCACCCTCCAGGAACTGGCCTGCGGCCTCGCCCCCGGACTCGTCGGCGCCGTTCCCGAGGCCGACGCGGGAGGCCCCCGCCTGATCCGCGACTCCCTCGCCTGGAGCCGCGAGCACACCGTGCTCACCTTCGACGTCACCGCCCCCCTCGCCCCCGGCTGCGCGGAACCGGGAGGCGTCGAGATCACCTCGCTCTCCGACACCGGCCGCGGCTGGGCGACCGACGACGTCGCCGGGATCGGCATCTCCGCCCACGGCCGCCGGGTACGGGTCGACCTCGACCAGCGGCCCGCGTACGAGACCGTCCGCATCCGCATCCGCGGCACCGGCCCCACGCCGCTGTACGGCGACGCGCCCCGCGCTCCCTTCGCCGGCCCGGCCGGCGGGCCGCCGGGCACCCTCGACGAGGGCCACGACGCCGTCGTCACCGTCCACCTGCCGCGCGGGACGGCTCCCGAAAGGACCGAGGAATGACGATCACCGAAGGAACCGCCGACGGCGGGATCGACCGGCTCAACGCCTTCGACGGCCTGTTCCTGCGCGCCGAACACCTCAACCTCATCCAGGACTACGCCCGGGAACTCGCCCTCGCCGTCGGCGCCTGCGCCGGCCCGGGCACCGTCGAGGGCTACGAGGTCACCGTCCAGGACGGCACGCTCCGCGTCGGAGCCGGTCTCGCCGTCAACGCCGAGGGGCGGCCGCTGCGCTCCGAGCGGCTGGTGACGCTCCCGCTCACCGGCCTGAAGCCCGGCCTCGACGGGTTCTGGTGGGTCGAGGTCGCCCCCGCCACCCGGGACCACGGGGAGGCTCCGGTCCAGGGCAGCTACTGCGACGACCCGTGCTCCGGGACGGGCACGACCCGGCACCCGTACACCGCCGAGGGAGTGCGGATCCGGCTGGTGGAGGACACCGAGCGCGGCCTCGACGGCCAACTCCCCGCCGCCCGCCGCAACTTCCTCGCCTCCCGGGTCTTCGGGGCCGAGCGCACGGCGCACTCCGCCTGGCCGTACGGCACCGCCGCCGCCACCCTGCCGCGCAGCTGGGGGCCGCCGGCCGCCGCCCCGAGCCGGTCGGCGGCCGTCCGCCTCGCGGTGCTGCTGCGCGTCCCCGGTACGGCCGACGGCTTCGAGGTGGACGTGTGGACCGCCCGCCGGGACCGGGGCGCGGCCCCGCCGTACCGGTACGGGCAGTCGCGGCTCGGGATGCGCCCCTGGGACGTCTACATCGCCCAGATCCTGCAGTTCCAGAGCCAGTTGGCGCAGGTGCTGGCGGCCCGGGAGGCGCAGGGGGCGTCAGGGGCGTCGGGGGCGCCGGGGGCGACGGGCCCTCGAGAGGGGCCGGGGGCCGGGTCCGCGGCCGCCGGTCCCGGGATCGGGCCGCTGTTGGAGCAGCTCGCCCTCCTCGGCGACCAGCAGTTCCTGCGGACCCGTACCAAGGACCAGCTCGGCCGCGAGGTGGCCCGGATCGTCGCCGGCCTCGGCGCGCACGGCGGCCCCGCCGCGGTCGCGCCGCCCCCGGCGGCGGCCGAAGGCCCGTACTCGCTGGAGCAGTTGGGCATCGTCGAACTGCCGCCCGCCGGGTACCTGCCGGTCCGCGCCGACGAACCCGAGGAGGGGGACGGGGACGGAGGAGGCGGGGACGGAGGGGACGGAGGGGACGGGGACGGAGGGGACGGGGACGTGGACCGCAGCGTCCCCGGCCGGATCGAGACCCTGCTCGGGCAGCAGGCGTACCTGCGGTACTGCCGGTGCGGTCCGGCGGACATCGCCGAGGCCGTCGAGGAGGCCCGCAACCGCGACCGGATCCGCCTCGACACCCCCTCCTTCCTCGACGTCCTGGTGCCCGTCGACGAGGAGGGGGAGCCCGCCGGCGACTGGGTCGCCTTCGTCCGCAGCCGCCGCCGCATCTGCTACAGCCCCGGCAGCGCGGGCACCGCCGCGGACCGGGGGGCCGAGAACCGGGGGGCCGCGAACCGGGGGGCCGCGAACCGGGGGTGAACTGTTGCACTCGGTGACTGATCCGTGACGGTCTGCGCATAGCATGGGCGGTCGGACTTCTCTGCGGGAGGACCGCCCATGAACCAGCAGTTCCTCGAGTCTCCGTCCCGTGTTCCCGGGGCGGGTGAGGCGCCGATGCTCCATCTCCTCGGCGGCCCGCGCGTGGTCCACCAGGGGAGATGGCTGGACGTTCCGGAAGGGGGGAAGCGACTGCTCGCGTTCGTCGCGCTCCACGGGGGCCGGGTCGAACGCAGGCATGCCGCGGGCACGCTGTGGCCGTCCGGGGACGACCTGAGGGCGGCGGGGAACCTGCGGTCCGCGCTGTGGCGGCTCAAGGCCGCCGGCATCGACCTGCTCGACTCCGACAAGTGCTCGCTCTCCGTCCGTGAGCACACCGTGGTCGACCTGTACGTGCTGTACGGCTGGGCCGGACGGCTCATCAACGGCACCGCCACCGCCCAGGACCTCTCCCCGCTGAAATGGCGCACCGACGCCCTCGACCTGCTCCCGGGCTGGTACGACGACTGGGTGCTGCTGGAGCGCGAACGGGTGCGCCAGCGGTTGCTGCACGCACTGGAGGCCCTCAGCCGCGAGTTGGGCCGCGTCGGACGGCATGCCGAGGCGGTGGAATCCGCGCTGGTCGCGGTCAGTGCCGAACCGCTGCGCGAGAGCGCCCAGCGGGCCCTGATACAGGCACACTTGGCAGAGGGCAACCTGGTGGAGGCCATGCGGGCGTACGACACCTACCGCAACCTCGTCCGGCGCGAACTCGGCGTGGACCCCGGGCGCGAACTCTCGGCACTCATACGCGACTTCTGCCGCGCCGCGACCCGCTCCCGCGAGGTCCTCGCCGCCCGGGTGCGACACGCCTGATCCCGAGCCAAGCTGGGGGCATGAGCGACGACCCACGGGGCGGGCGCAGCTCCGAGCTGCGGCTCGCCCTCGCGATGCGGGGCGGGGTCAGCCTCGCCGTGTGGATGGGCGGGGCCTGTTGCGAAACGGCGGCCCTGAGGGCGGCGGCTCCGGCTGCGGCTCGGGCGGCGACGCCGGAGCCGGAAGCCGCCCCGGAGCCGGGCACCCCGGAGGACGGGAACCCGCAACGGGGGCAGGACGAAGGCCCGGACCGAAGCCCGGGCCGGGGCGGGGGAGAGGATCCGGCCCGGGGTCCCGGGCCGGGCGTCTACCGGGGCCTGCTCCAGGCCTGCGGCTACGACCACGTCGACATCGACGTCCTCGCCGGCACCAGCGCCGGCGGCCTCAACGGCGTCCTGATGGCCTGCCACCTCGTCTACGGCATGCCCTTCGGCAAGGGCGTCCGCGACCTGTGGCTGCGCCTGGGCGACCTCGAAGGGCTGCTCCGCCGCTCGACCCCGTTCCACGTACCGGCCTCGCTCCTGCGCGGCGACGAGGTCTTCTACCGGGAACTGCGCGCCTCCCTCGGCACGCTCGTCGACCAGGCCCCGCGGGACTGGAAGGCCCCCGCCTCGCTCCGGCTGATCCTGACGGCGACCCGGCTGCGGCCCCGCCGCGACTGGGTGCGCCCCACCCTGGGCCGGCCGCTGCTGGTGGGCCGGTCCAACGCCTACTTCCGCTTCCGGCACCGCAGCGCCCTGACCGACTTCCCCGACGACACCACCGGCGCGGCCCGCGAGACCGCCCTGAACCGGCTCGCCTACGCCGCCCGCACCACCTCCTCCTTCCCCGGCGCCTTCGAACCGGGCCGCATGTACGTCGGCAACGGCGCCCAGCCGTTCACCGACCCGCTGCCCGTGGACATGCGGGGCGTCAGCAGCGAGACCGGCTACCCGGACGAGAACCTGGGCGGCTGCATCGAGCTCATGGACGGCGGGCTGCTCGACAACATCCCCGTCGCCTGGGCGGTCCGGGCCGTCGCCGCCGCCCCCGCCGACCGCCCGGCCGACCGGTGGCTGCTGTTCCTCCAGCCCGTCCCGCCGTTCCCACCGCCCCCGGAGCGGGGCACCCGACGCCGCGTCCCACGGCTCGTGCGGACCGCCGTGGCCTCCCTGGCGGTCAAGGCCGGCACCGAGTCCCTGCGCGACGACGCCCTGGAACTGCGGGCCGCCGAGGCCGCGGCCCAGCAGCGGCAGAGCGCCGCCGGGGTGCTGCCCCTGGCCCTGGAGGAGCTCCAGGCCGCGGCCCTGGCCCGGCTCCCCGCCTACCGCGCGAAGGTCGGCGCGGCCGAGGCCACCCGGCTGATCCGGCTCCTGGAGGACCCGGCCGAGGTGACCGGCCCGGACGGGCTGCCGCTGCCCGCCGGCCCCGGCCCGCTGGAGCCGCTCGACGCGACCGGTCAGGGCTCGGTCACCCTCTTCGGGCGGCTGCGCCGGCCGGAGACCGCCGCCGGCCTGGTGCTGCCCGAGGGGCCCGGCGCACTCCCCGAACCGGGCCGTTCCCCGCTGCCCCTGGCCCGTACGGTGCGGCTGCTCATGGACTGGGTACGGGCCTGGGAGTCCGGCGGCCCACCGGTGGATCCGGCCGTCGCCGAGGACCTGCGGCGGCGGCTCTACGCCTTCCGCTTCGCCGTCGCCACGGTGATCGCCGCGCGGGACCGCCTGCTGCTCGCCGCCTACCGCGACGAGCTCGCCCGGGGCCTGGTCCCCTCCGACGCAGCCGCCCCGTACCGGGCCGCCACCCGCAGCCTCGGCGCCCTGATGCCGGCCCTCCCGCCGCCCGGCGCCGACCCGGCGCAGTGGGACACCTGGTCGGTCAACCTGGCCCAGGCCGTGACCGGCGGCCCCCCGCCCCCCGCCTCCGCTCCCGTCGTGCTGCGCGCCGCCCCCGCCCCGCTCGCGGACGTCTACGCCGGCCTGTGGGAGCGGCTCGCCGACCTGGGCGCGACCATCGGCGCGGCCCTCCCGGCCGGCGTCGACGGCTACGAGGCCCTGGAGGAGGCCTCCGTCGCCCCGTTCCCGACCACGGCGGACGCCCTGGCCTTCGCCGAGGTGCTGCTCGGCCCGCTGCGCCCGGGCCCGCTGGCCGAGGCCGCCGACATCGCCTTCCACACCGTCTCCGCGGCCAACACCAGCTGGGCGACCGGCGCGGTCCTGCCCGGGGTGCCCCGGAACTCGCCGAAGGACCTGGTCAGGGCGAAGCTCAGCGGCAACCAGCTCAACAACTTCGCCGCGTTCCTCAGCGCCCGCTGGCGGATGAGCGACTGGACCTGGGGCCGCCTGGACGGCGCCGCCTCCCTCGTCTCCGTGGTCGCCACCGATCGGCGCCTGGAGGACGGGTTCGGGGGCATCGAGGACCTCACGGCCCTCGGGGAGAGCGTTGCCGGGGCGACCGGCCTCGGGTCGGCGTTCATGGAGGCCTGGGCCGCGGACGTCGTGGCCGCCCCCGAACTGCCGCCCTGGGACCGCGTACGGGGCGTCCTCACCCAGCTGCGCCAGCGCGAGATCCTCGACGAGGAACTGCCGCTCATCGCCGACCTGCACCGCACCGGCCCGCGCGGCGGCAACCGGCCGCCGGAGCCGCCGCCCGCCCCGCCGCCCCTGGAGCCCGACGCCTTCGACGGTGCGCTGGGCGCCTTCCGCGAGATCGGCGCCGAGGGCGTCGGCCGGCTGCTCCGGGCCCGCGACCCGCGCCGGTCCGCCCTGCGCGCCGGACTCGTCGCCTGGCCGGCCCTCCAGCCGACCGGCGGGGCCGGTGCCCGCCTCGTGCAGGGGGTGCTCGGAGCACTGAAACCGCTGGTCTACCTGCCCCTGCTGAGCGCGGTCCTGGCACCCTGGCACGCTCTGGCCGCCGCCGCGCTGATGTGGACCGGCATCGCCTTCAGCACCGGCCGGTGGTCCTCCCTCCTCGGGCACGTACCCGTCTGCCTGTACGCCATGGCAGCGCTGGCCGGCGCCGCGTGGCAGCTGATCCGCCCGGCCTGGCCGCGCAGGATCACCGCCCCCGTCCTCGCGGCCGGCCCGCCGCTCGCCCTGTGGCTGCTGCGCGGGCTCCACCCCCCGGACGTCGGCGCCGGCTGGCGCACGGTGATCGTCGGTGCCGCGTTCGCCCTGGCCGCGGGGGCCCTGCTGGACGTGGGCGCCGACCGGTGGGAGCAGCTGCTCCCCGCGGCGGCCGCCGCGGGCGTCGTGGCCGGGCTGATCCAGTTCGGGCGGGGCCCGCTCGGCGGCTGGTGGGGGGCGCTGATCCTGTACGCCGTCCTCTTCTGGGTGACGTTCGTCCTGCCCTGGCTGTACCCCCGGCCGCGCCCACAGGGCCCGCAGGGTGACGACGCAGGGCCCTCCCCCTGACGCTCGGATAGGGTGAATCGGTAGGAATCGGACCCCCCGGGGTGAGGTCGGTGCGGTGGACGCTTATCAGTCGACGAGCGAGGTCCCGGAGCAGCCGGCCGCGGCTGTCGGGTACGCGGGTGTGCTCCGGGAACTGCTGCCGATCGCCCTGTGGCGGGAGGACGCCGACGGCCGCGTCGTCGAATGGTCGCTGGCCGCCCAGGACCTGCTCGGCCACCGCCCCGAGGACATCCTGGGCCGCCCCGGCACCGAGGTCCTCGTCCCCGACGCCAACCGCGAGCTGGCCCACCAGCTGACCCGCCGCGTCCAGGCCGGCGAGACCGTCGTCGGCACCCTGCCCGTCCGCCACCGCGACGGCCACCGCGTCACGATGGAGATGTGGATCGTCCCCGCCGCCGACGCGCGGGGGCGCACCGGAGCCATGCTGATCGCGGTGGAGACCTCCGAGGTCCTGCGGATGCGGGACTCCCTCGCCGCCCTCCAGAGCCTGTTCACCCAGTCGCCCATCGGACTCGCCACCCTCGGCCCCGACCTGCGGTTCCTGCGGGTCAACGACGCCCTCGCCCGGATGAACGGCGTCAGCCCCGCCGGCCACGTCGGCAAGCGGCTCACCGAGGTCGTCCCCGGCGTCAACGCCGACGTCCTGGAGGCGACCATGCGGCAGGTCCTGGAACGCGGCACCGGCGTCGTCGACGTCCGCCGCACCGGCCGCACCCCCGCCGACCCCGACCACGACCACACCTGGTCCTGCTCCTACGCCCCGCTCCTCGACGCCTCCGGCCGCGCGCTGGGCGTGATCGCCTCCCTCATCGACATCACCGACAGCCAGCACGCCCAGATCGAGGCCGAACGGGCCCGGCGCCGCTTCGCCGTCCTCGCCGAGGCCGGCACCCGCATCGGCACCACCCTCGACCTGCGGCAGACCGCTGAGGAGATCGCCCAGGTCCTCGTGCCGCAGCTCGCCGACTCCGCCGACGTACAGCTGCTGGAGGCCGTCCTCGCCCCCGACGACGCGGCCGGCTCGCACCGCGGCGTCATGCGCCGCCTCGCGGCCGTCTTCCCCGACCCGAGCGCACCCACCGCGAAGCTGCTGCCCGGCCAGACCTTCAAGATCCCCGTCGGGACGGTGTACGAGCAGGTCATCGCCGCCGGCCGGCCCATGAACCTGTACCGCACCGACATCAACACCCTCATCCCGGACCCGCGCGCCGAGCCGCTGCGCGCCTACCTCGCCACCCTCGGCTCGGCCCGGCTGATCCCCCTGGTCGCCCGCGGCACCGTCCTCGGCGCCGTCACCGTGACCCGGCTGGCCAGCCGCGAGCCCTTCGACGAGCAGGACTGCATCCTGATCGACGAGGTCGTCGCCCGGGCCGCCCTCAACATCGACAACGCCCGGATGTACACCAACCAGCGCCGCGCCGCCCTCACCTTGCAGCGCAGCCTCAGCAACAGCGCGCTGCCCCGGGTGACCGGCCTGGAGCTGACCGGCCGCTACCTGCCCGCCAGCGACCACGACGTCGGCGGCGACTGGTACGACGTCATCCAGCTGCCCGGCGGCCGGACGGGCCTGGTCATCGGGGACGTCATGGGGCACGGCATCCACGCCGCGGCCGTCATGGGCCAGCTCCGCACGGCCGTGCGCACCCTGGCCCGGTACGGCGTCCCCCCGGCGCAGCTGCTGCGCTCCCTCGACGCCGTGGTGGCCGACCTCGGCGAGGACGAGATGGCCACCTGCGTGTACGCCGTCCACGACCCGGCCTCGGGCGGCTGCACCATCGCCCGCGCCGGCCACCCCCCGCCGGCCGTGGCCGCCGCCGGCGGGCAGGTCACCTTCCTCGACGGCCCGCCCGGCACCCCCCTGGGCACCGGCGGCCGCGAGTTCCGCACCGAGGAGGTGGCCCTGCCGCCCGGCAGCCTCCTCGTGCTCTACACCGACGGGCTCATCGAGGCCCGCGACCGCGACCTCGACCAGGGCATGGCCCAGCTCGGCTGGGTCCTGCGCGACCCGGCCGTCCCCCTGGACCGACTGTGCGACGCGGTGCTGACCCGGCTGCTGCCCACCGCCCCGCAGGACGACGTGGCCCTCTTGTTGGCCCGCACGGTCCTCGGCGGGCACCCGCCGCCCGACTAGCGCCGGCCCGGCCGGCCAGGCCGGCCCTTCCGGCTGGGCCAGCCGCCGGCCGCTGCCGCGCGGGTCACCACGCGAGGTCTTCCAGGGCGTCCAGGTCGGGGGCGGGCACGGCGGGCTCGCCGGTGTCCGTGAGCGGTAGCTCGGCCCAGATCACCTTGCCGCGCTCGGTGTAGCGGGTCCCCCAGCGGTCGGCGTACTGGGCCACCAGGAACAGGCCCCGACCCCCCTCGTCGGTGGTGGCCGCGTACCGCAGGTGCGGGGAGGTGCTGCTGGCGTCGGACACCTCGCAGATCAGCTTGCGGTCGCGCAGCATCCGCACCCGGATGGGCGCGTTCCCGTACCGGATGGCGTTGGTGACGAGCTCGCTGAGGATCAGTTCGGCCGAGAACGCGGTCTCCTCCAACCCCCACGTGGTCAGCTGCCGGGCGCTCGCCCCCCGCACCCGGGACACGGCCGCCGGGTCCGCGGGCACCTCCCACTCCGCGATCCGGTCGGCCTCCAGGCGCCGAGTGTCGGCGATCAGCAGGGCGATGTCGTCGCTGGGCGCCGGGAACAGCAGTGCGTCCAGCACGTCCCCGCAGGCCTGGTCGGGGCTGCGGCCCGGCCGGGCGAGGGTCTCGGCCAGCACCACCTGACCGGTGTCGAAGTCCCGGTCGCGGTCCTCCAGCAGCCCGTCGGTGAACAGCACCAGTCGGCTGGATTCCGGCAGCCGCAGCTCCACGGCCTCGAACGGCATGCCGCCCACCCCGAGCGGCAGCCCGACCGGCAGCTCCGGGAACTCCACCCGCCCGTCCGGCCACACCAGCGCGGGCCCGGGATGCCCCGCGCTGGCGATCGTGCAGCTCCCGGACACCGGGTCGTAGACGGCGTACAGACAGGTCGCGCCGGTGACCGAGGCCGACTCGCCGGCCGCCGCGTCGCTGCCGTCGGGGCCGGCGGTGGCCGCCGACTCGTTCTGGTCGATCCGGTCGATCAGCTCGTCCAGGTGGCCCAGCAGCTCGTCCGGCTGCATGTCGAGGGTGGAGAAGTTGTGCACGGCGGTCCGCAGCCGCCCCATGGTGGCCGCCGCGTGCACCCCGTGGCCCACCACGTCGCCGACGATCAGGGCCACCCGGGTGCCCGCGAGCGGGATCACGTCGAACCAGTCCCCGCCGACCCCGGCCTTCGCCGGCAGGTACCGGAAGGCCGCCTGCACGGCGCTCTGGTCGGGTAGTACCCGCGGCAGCAGGCTGCGTTGCAGGGTGACCGCCGTCGCGTGTTCCCGGGTGTAGCGGCGGGCGTTGTCGATGGAAACCGCCGCCCGGGCCCCGAGCTCCTCCGCGAACGACAGGTCCTCCTCGTCGAACGCGTCGGGCGTGGCGGCGGCCCGCCAGAAGTTCGCCATGCCCAGCACCACGCCGCGGGCCTGCAGCGGCACCGAGATCAGCGAGTGCAGCCCGTACTCCAGGGCCTCCCTGGTGCCGGCCTCGTCCTGGGCCCGCCAGCCCATCGCCGCATCGAGGTCCGCAGCGAGCACCGCCCGCCCGGCGTCGAGGGCCGCGGCCATGGGGGCCGTGGGCACGTCGAAGCGGATGAGGTCGCCCACCGCCTGCAGCGGCTGGTCGGTGCGGACCCCGCCCATGGCCGCCCGCCGCATCTCCGAGTGCATGCCGGCGGCGAGCTCGGGATCGTCCCCGTGCAGCACCGGCTCCAGCAGCTCCACCGTGACGAAGTCCGCGAACCGGGGCACGGCGACCTCCGTCAGTTCCTCCGCCGTACGCACCACGTCCAGCGTCGTCCCGATCCGCACCCCGGCCTCGTACAGCATCTGGAGCCGCTCCCGGGCCACCTCGGCGCGGCCGGAGAGCGCGGCGAGCTCGGTGGAGTCGCGCAGCGTCATGACGCTGCCGGTGGGCCGCCCCTTGTACGGCTTGGTGGGGCGCACGTTGATGGCGAGGAGCCGGTCGCCCGCCAGGTGCACCTCGTCCGTCGCGACCCGCCCCGACAGCAGCAGCGAGGTGGTGCGCGCGTCGAGCCCGAGATCGGTGACGTTGCGGCCCTCGGCCCTCGGCGGCAGGTCCAGCAGCCGCCGCGCCTCGTCGTTGGCCAGCAGCAGCCGGTGGTCGGCGCTGATGATGAGGACGCCCTCGCGCACGGCGTGCAGCACCGCCTCGTGGTGCTCGTTCATCCGGGCCATCTCGGCGGCGCCCAGGCCCCGGGTCTGGCGCCGCAGCCGCTGGCTGACCAGCGCCGCGCCGGCCGTGCCCAACAGCAGGGCGACCCCCGCCGCCCCCAGGAGCAGCGGCAGCTGGCCCTCCACCACGTCCGAGACGTTCTCGACCTCTATCCCGGTGGCGACCAGGCCCACGACCGTCCCGCTCGCGTCCCGTACGGGCACCACCGCGCGGACCGCGTTGCTGGGCTCGCCGCGGAACGTCTCGGTGAAGGACGTCCCGGAGACGGCGCGCGTGAGGTCCCCGCCGGCGCGCGCGCCGATCAGCTCCGGGCGCGAGTCGGTGTAGCGGATCCCGTTGGTGCTCATGACGGCGATGAAGTCGACGCCGGCGGCCGCGGTGGCGGACTCCGTCAGCGGCTGCAGGGTGGGCGTGGGGTCGGACGAGTCGAGGGCCGCCGACAGGCCGGGGGCGTGGGCGAAGGCCTCGGCGGCTGCGAGGGACCGGTTCTTGGCCTCGCGCTCGCTGTCGTACCGCGCCTGGAACACCAGCGCCAGCGCGGCCGCGGTGATCAGCAGCAGTACGAGGGAAGCCTGGAGCGCGAAGACCTGACCGGCGACGCTGCGGGCACCCCGGGAGAGGCGCGCGAGCAGTCCCGGGTCGAGTTCGGCCGCGAGCCGGGGCGGCGACTCCCGGGGCGGTCGACCAAAACGTCCGGTCATGAGCCATTTCTAACACTGTCACCGTGATTCGCGCGTGGCCGCGGCCCCGCCCCGGCCCGCCGCCCACACCTGCTCCGCCGCCCGCGCCGCCATACCGCCGCGGGGCCGTACCGCCGCCGGACGGGGCACGGCGGGCCCGCCCCCACCGCCGGGACCCGGGCGAGCGGCCTTCGGGCGGCGGGCGGTACGGGTCCGCGCCCCGCGACGGTGCCACGCGTCGGCCTCCGGCGCCCCGGCCGGCGCGCGGTGGGCCGGTCGGAGTACGACCACCGGGGGCAGCGCCCGGATCCGCACCGGCACCGGACGCCGCGCCCGGCGCGCGGACCGGCAGCGGGACCCGCGCCCGGGCGGGAGCGGGAGGGCCCGAACGGCCGGCGGCCCGGCGTCCCCGCGGCCCGGCCGGAGGGACGCCGGGCCCCCGCGAGCCGCAGCGGGAGGCGGGTCAGAGCGCGTCGGCGGCGATGGTGGCCGCGACCCGTTCCAGCAGCGGGCCCGCGTTCGCGATGCACTTCGCCGGGTCCGGTTCGAGTTCCGTCAGCGGGTACGCCCGGCGGATGCCCGCCGCCTGCAGCGCCGACTGCTCCAGCAGGAGCCGCCCGCACACCGCGACGACCTCCTTGCCCGCCGCGCGGGCCGCGGCCGCGACACCGGCCGGGGCCTTGCCGTGCAGGGTCTGCTCGTCCAGCGAACCCTCGCCGGTGATCACCAGAGTCGCCCGCTCCAGGGCGGGGGCGAAGCCCAGCACCTCCAGCATCAGCTCGATGCCGGGCCGGAAGCTCGCGCCGAGCAGCAGCGCACCGTAGCCGATGCCGCCCGCGCCGCCCGCGCCCGGGGAGGCGGCCAGCTCGGTGGCCTTCGGGCCGATCGCCTTCTCCAGCACCAGCGCGTAGTGCGCCAGCGCCGCGTCGAGCACCGCGACGTCCTCCGGCGAGGCGCCCTTCTGCGGGCCGTACACCGCCGCGCAGCCCTTCGGGCCAGTCAGCGGGTTGTCCACGTCGCTGGCCAGGACGAAGTCCACCTCCGCGAACCGCGGGTCGACACCGGACAGGTCCGCCGAGGCCAGCCGGGCCAGCGCGCCGCCGCCCGGGCCGACCGGCTCGCCGTCGGCGTCGAGGAACACCGCGCCCAGGGCGGCGAGCATGCCCGCGCCGCCGTCGGTGGTGGCGCTGCCGCCGACACCGAAGACGATCGTGCGCGCACCCGCGTCCAGCGCGGCCTTCAGCACCTCGCCCGAGCCGTACGTCGTCGCCGCCAGGGGCGCGAAGACGCCCGGCGGCAGCAGCTGCAGCCCGGAGGCCTCCGCCATCTCCACCACGGCGGTCCCGTCGCGCAGCGCGAAGGCGGCCGTGACCTGCTCGCCGAGGGGCCCGGTCACCCGTACCTCCCGGCGTTCGAACCCGGCCGCCACGGCAGCCGCGACCGTACCGTCGCCGCCGTCCGCGACGGGGAGGGTCTCGACCTCCAGGCCCGGTACGGCCTTGCGCAGGCCGGCCGTCACCCGCTCGGCGACCTGAACGGCCGTGAGCGAGCCCTTGAATTTGTCCGCGGCGATGAGCACGCGCGCGGCCCCAGTTACTGCTCCGTCCGTCACCTTGCTATCCCTTGCTTTCGAACAGTGCAGTCGCGCCCCCATGAGCCTATCCGGAGGATCCTCCTATGCCCATGGGTGGCGTGGGTCACCTCCGGCATTCCATGCGTATAAATACGGACATACGCCTGCATGTCGGTGTCGACTCGCCCGGATCCGCACGACGGTCCACCGAAACGCCCGTGATCGCGTACGCCCCCGCTCGATAGGGTGACCGGGTGACCACCACGGATGACTACGCCACGTACATCGCGAGCCTGCCCCGGGTCCTGGCCGGCTCGGCCGCCCTGTTCCGCGACGTGCACGGGCGGGTGCTGATCGTCGAGCCCAACTACCGCGAGGGTTGGGCGCTGCCGGGCGGCACCATCGAGTCCGACCGCGGCGAGTCCCCGCGAGCGGCCGCCCGCCGCGAGACCGCCGAGGAGATCGGCCTCGACGTGCCGCTCGGCCGGCTGCTCGCCGTCGACTGGACGCTCGGTCCGGGGCGGCCGCCCCTGGTCGCCTACCTGTACGACGGCGGCGTCCTCGACGAGGCGCAGCTCGCCGGGATCCGGCTCCAGGAGGAGGAGCTGCTCTCCTGGCGGCTCGTCGAGCCCGCCGAGCTCCCCGGCTACCTCCTCGGCCCCCTCGGCCTGCGCGCCGTCGAGGCCTGCCGGGTCCTGGACTCCGGCGAGGGAACCGCGGAACTGGAGAACGGCCGCCGCCCGGACGCGTCCTGACACCGGGTCGGTGGCGGGGGGCTCAACCAGAGCAGGACACAATCATCCGATGATCACGATGTACGCCTGGCCGAGCACGGCCGACGGGCCGGACGCCCTGCCCATGGTCCACTTCACCACCGACCGCCAGGACGGCGGCGAGGTCACCCCCGACGGAACGCCGGTGTGGCTCTTCGACACCGCGATACGTGAGGGCGGCTGGGCCCTCTTCACCGACTTCGACGGCTGGGCCACCCCCGCCGAGGGCTGGCGGGCCCTCTACCGCCGCGAGGACGACCTGCTCGCCGTCTCCGGGCCGGGCCCCTGCGAGGGCTGGTACCAGGGCAACCTCGGGGCCGACGCCGACTGGGTGGAGGCCGCCACCGCCCGGCAGAGCGTGGTCCTGCTCGCCGCCCCGGTCCAGCACCCCTCCCTGTTCCCGTACGCGGTGGAGGCGGGTGCCGCGTTCGCCCTGCTGGTGCCCCTGGCCGTCGTCTAGCTAGCGGTGCGCCGCGCGGCGGTGGCCTTCGCCCTGTGCACGACGTGCGCGACGGCTCCCTCACCACCCGGCGCTACGAGCTGACGCACTGACGCACGATGAGTTCTACGGGCGGCCTTTCTCCACCTCGGGATCCCGCTGAACCGCTGGCTGCTCGAGGACCGCACCGGCCGCGGCCGTTAGCGGGCCGCCGCCCCGGGGATCAGAAGAGGGCCCCCGGAGCCGGGACGGCGGCCGTCTTGCCGGACTCGAACTCCAGCAGGCGGACCTTGCGGTCGACGCCGCCGCCGTAGCCGGTCATGCTGCCCGAGGCGCCGATCACGCGGTGGCACGGGACGATGATCCCGATCGGGTTCTTGCCGTTGGCCAGGCCCACCGCCCGCGAGGCGTTGGGCTTGCCGAGCCGGGCCGCGAGCTCCCCGTACGACCAGGTCTGCCCGTACGGGATGCGCACGAGCTGGGCCCACACGCTCTGCTGGAACTCGGTGCCCTCCCAGCGCATCGGCAGGTCGAACTCGGTCAGCTCCCCGGCGAAGTACGCGGCGAGCTGCCGCGCCACCTCCGGGAACGGCTCCTCTGCGGCGGCGACCCGCTCCCCGAAGGACTCCTCGGCGGGGCGGTGCCGCTGCCCGGTCATGTACAGGCCGCTGAGGACCCCGTCGGTGGCGACGAGCGTGAGCGGCCCGTACGGGCTGTCGACGACGGTGTGCTGCGTGGTGTGCGTCATGGTGCTGCGTGCTCCTCAGACGGGGAGGTGGTTGATCGGGTGGTCGTAGGTGGCCCACAGGTACTGGACGGCGTACGCGCGCCAGGGCCGCCAGGCGGCCGCGCGGGCGGTGAGCGCCGCGGGCGTGGACGGCAGCCCGAGCTCCGCGGCGGCCTTGCGCAGCCCCAGGTCGGAGGGGAGGAAGGCATCGGGGTCGCCCAGTGCCCGCATGGCGATGACCTCGGTGGTCCACGGGCCGAAGCCGGGCAGGGCGGCGAGCCGGGCGCGGGCGGCCTCCCAGTCGCTGTCGACGCCCAGCGCCAGCGAGCCGTCGGCCAACGCCGCGACCAGGGTGGTCAGCGTGGTGCGCCGGCTGCGCGGCAGGGCGAGCTGCTCCGGGTCCAGGGAGGCCAGCGCCTCCGGCGACGGGAACAGGTGGGTCAGCCCGCCCTCGGGATCGGGGTCGGCGACGGGTTCGCCGTACGCGGTCACCAGCCGGGCGGCGTGCGTCCGGGCCGCCGAGGTGGACACCTGCTGGCCCAGGACGGCCCGTACGGCGAACTCGGCCGCGTCGACGGTCCGCGGGACGCGGCGCCCCGGGGCCTTGTCCACGAGCGGGGCGAGCAGCGGGTCGGAGCGCAGCTGCCCGTCCACCGCCTCGGGGTCGGAGTCGAGGTCCAGCAGCCAGCGGCAGCGGCTGATGGCGAGGGTGAGGTCGCGCAGGTCGGTGAGGGCCAGCTGGCAGCCGATGTGGTCGGGCTGCGGGGTCAGGGCGACGACCCCGGTGCCGTAGGGGAGCCGCAGGGTCCGGCGGTAGGCGCCGGCCCGCCACTCCTCGACGCCGGGGACGGCGGTGGCGGCGAGGTGGCCGAAGAGGTTGTCCGGGTTGAGCGGGGCCCGGTAGGGCAGCCGCAGGCTGATCGACCCGGGAATCCGCGGCTCCGGCGGGCCGCCCCTGCCGGCGGCCCGGGAGCGCAGCTCGCCGGGGGCGAGGGCGTACACCTCGCGCACGGTCTCGTTGAAGGTCCGGATCGACGAGAAGCCGGCGGCGAACGCCACGTCGCCCATCGGCAGGGCCGAGGTCTCGATCAGCAGCCGGGCGGTCTGCGCCCGCTGGGCCCGGGCGAGGGCGAGCGGCCCCGCCCCGAGCTCGGCGTTCAGCTGCCGTTCGACCTGCCGGGTGGAGTACCCGAGCCGGGCCGCGAGCCCCGGGACGCCCTCGCGGTCGACGACACCGTCCCGGATGAGCCGCATGGCCCGGGCCACGGCGTCGGCGCGGGCGTTCCACTCGGGGGAGCCGGGGGAGCTGTCGGGCCGGCACCGCTTGCAGGCCCGGTAGCCGGCCTGCTGGCAGGCGGCGGCACTGGGCAGGAAGGTCATGTTCTCGACCTTCGGAGGCACGGCGGGGCAGCTGGGCCGGCAGTAGATCCCGGTGGTCCGCACGGCGGTGAAGAACCACCCGTCGAACCGGGCGTCCTTCGACTGCACGGCCCGCACACAGCGCTCGGTGTCGGTGTACATGGCTCCAGCATCCCGGCCGCCCCCGTCCGGGGCTGGCGGTTTTCCGACATCAAGCGTAGCGGGGCCCAGGGCCGGGTCGCACTCCTCGGGCGGCGGCGGGGGCTGCCGTCCGGGTCCGGGCCGCAGCGTTCTGCCCCGGCCCCTCTTTCCCGGCCGACTCGGGGGCCATGGCAGTATGGGCGCCGATTTTCGGCCGCTCGCTCTCGTCGATGGCCTGAAACATTCGAATCCTGGAAGGACCCCCTGTGAGACCCGAGGCCGAGGCCGTCGTGTGGACCGTCGTCTGGCTCCTGTTCCTCGGCGCATCCCCGGTGGTGCTGCGCCGGCACTGGCGCGGGGCCGGTATCGCGAGCCGGCCGGATCTGGACTGGGTGTCCTGGTCGCTGCCCTGGGGGATCTCCGCCGGCCCCGAGCTGCGGCAGGGCATCAACCGGGCCGTGCCCGTCATCCTCGGCGGGCTCTGGGTCCTCACCCTCGGCGTGGGGGTGCGCGGCATCCTGCCGGTGCTCGGGGTCGAGCTGTCTGCCACGGCGGGCATCGCGATCCCGGCCGCCGCGGTGGGGCTCACGGCGTTCGGGGCGGTGGTGCTCGTCCCGGGGGTCGTCCTGTTCAACCGGCCCCGGCTGCTGGTGGCACCGGGCCTCCGCGGGGAACCCGGGCTGCTGGCCCGGTGGCGTTCCGACCGGCGGACACGGGCCGCGGAAACCACGCCGGCAGGTGTCCGGTCGGCCGACCGGACACCAGTCGGCACGGTCGCCGCCATGCTGCTGGGCCTGGCCGCCTTCACGACCTTGGGCATCCTGTACGCGGCCCAGTGGTGGCGTGCCGCCGCCCTGCACTGGCCGGGCGGTGGCCACGCGTTCGCCGCCTGTCTCGGTTTCGCGCTCCCCGTGCTGGCCGTCGGGGCGTTCTTCGCCGCCGCCCGGGCCAGCGACGCGTCCGGGCTCCGCGCCGTCCCGCACTGGCTGCTGACCGGCGCGGTGGCGGCCCCGCTCGTCGTCACCCTGATGCTGGCCATCCATACGATGCCCGGCCGGCGGGAGGGGACCCGGGGTTGCGGCGACCGCTGCTGGGTCCGGTACGCCTACCCGCACGCCGTGGCATGGCAGGTCACCGGCTTCGCCGTGGGCCTGGCCCTCACCGGCCTGCTCGTCTACGCCTTCCTCCGGGCGCGCCCCCGCCGATCAGCCGCCCCGGCCTGAGGGCGCCGGCCCGACCGCCTGGCGGGCCGGTTCGACGGCCTGACGGTCGAGCCCCGCCCCCGGCGGCCTGGGGGACGCGCCGCGCCGCAGCGTCTGCACCCCCACGCGAAGGGCCGACGGCGCATCGCGTCGAGGTTCCGGAGCCGCTCCGAGCCGCGCCCGGGACTGCGCACCCGCTCCGGTCGGGCCGGCTCCACCCGGAGCCTCCCGCTCCGACGGGCCGGGGTCGCGCGGCGCACCGCGCGCGGCCCCGGGCAGCGCGAAGGCCCCGGGTCGAGGGACCCGGGGCCTTCGTACGCACGGAGCCGGCGCAGCGCTACGGCAGCTGGGCCGCCCGCGCCTCCCGCCGGTTGTGGCGGAACGTGTTCGCCCGGCGGGTGGTCGCGAACAGCGGAATGGTGGCCGCGAGCGCGATCTGCAGGGCGCAGCCGGTCTGGAGCAGCAGCTGGCCGCCGGGGGCGTCGAACGCCCAGGCCGCCAGCAAACCCATCGCCGAGACGATCCAGCTGAGCATCGCCACCGCGAGGACCCCCCGCGGCTTCGGGTACTCGACCCGGCTCACCATCAGCCACGCGACGCCGATGATCGCCAGCAGCGTCGGCACGAACGGCAGCTCCAGCAGCACGACCGAGACGACGGTGAGCGCGCCGAAGGGGCTCGGCATGCCCTGGAACATGCCGTCCTTCATCGTCACGCAGCTGAATCTGGCGAGCCGCAGCACCACGGCCAGCAGCACCACGATCGCCGCGAGCGCCGACACCTTCTGGTGGGCGTCGTCGGCGACCATGCCGTAGACCAGCACGAAGTACGCCGGCGCGAGGCCGAAGCTGATCAGGTCGGACAGGTTGTCCAGCTCGGCGCCCATCGGGGAGCTGCGCAGCTTGCGGGCGACGATGCCGTCGAAGAGGTCGAAGACCGCCGCGAGCAGCATCAGTATCACCGCGGTCGCCGCGCTGTGCCGGGCCATGCCGGACTCGCCGCTGCCCGTGAGGTGCGGGATGAGGATTCCGGTGGTGGTGAAGTACACCGCCATGAATCCGCAGGTCGCGTTGCCGAGGGTGAGGGTGTCCGCTATCGACAGCCGCAGCGAGAGCGGCATGTCGTCTTCGGCGGCCTCCTCCTCCGCGGCCTCGGGCACCCACCCCGTCGACGGCGTCGCGGGAGTCTCAGGGTCAGTCACGGTCAATTCGGGTCACCCCCGCGGTGGTGGTCTGACCGACCTCGACCGCGACCTCGACGCCCTCGGGGAGGTAGATGTCGACGCGGGAGCCGAAGCGGATCAGACCGATGCGTTCGCCCTGCTCCACCTTGGTTCCGGCCGGCAGGTAGGGGACGATGCGGCGCGCGACCGCACCGGCGATCTGCACCATCTCGATGTCGCCGAGCTCGGTGTCGAAGTGCCAGACGACGCGCTCGTTGTTCTCGCTCTCCTTGTTGAACGCCGGGACGAACCCGCCGGGGATGTGCTCCACGGACGTGATCGTGCCCGCCAGGGGCGCGCGGTTGACGTGGACGTTCAGCGGGCTCATGAAGATCGCGACGCGGGTGCGCCCGTCCTTCCACGGCATGATGCTCTGCACCACACCGTCGGCGGGCGAGATGACGCGGCCCTGGGCGATCTCACGCTCGGGGTCCCGGAAGAACCACAGCATGCCCGCGGCGAGCGCGGTGGCGGGCACGGCCGCGGCGGCCCAGCGTCCGGACTTGCGGGCCCGGGCGAGGCTGAGCGCCGCGGTGGCGACGGTCGGCAGAAGCCACGGCGATGCTCCGCGCGCGAGGCGTACGCCCAGGAGGCTGTCGCGAGGTGCAGAGGTTTGGCTGTGGGGCATGGATGACCTTCGTAGCGGTGGATTGCCGCGCCGCAAACAGGGGGACGGGACGGCGGCTTTTACTGGAATGCTATCGGTTGCGCGCGACAACTGGGCAAGCCAGAAGCTCAGTCGATGCCCGTCAGCCAGTGACTGCAAGTGATTCTTTTGCGGCGAACCCGTGGAGGATTCGCCGCAAAAGGGGACTTTCAGCCCTGGAGTCGGTACTCCTCGAGCAGGCGTCGCCCAATGATCATTTTCTGGATCTCGGCAGTACCCTCACCGATCAGCAGCATCGGAGCCTCGCGGTAGAGGCGCTCGATCTCGTACTCCTTCGAGAAGCCGTAGCCGCCGTGGATGCGGAACGCGTCCTCCACCACCTCCTTGCAGTACTCGGAGGCGAGGTACTTCGCCATCCCTGCTTCGAGGTCGTTTCGTTCCCCGGAGTCCTTTTTGCGTGCTGCGTTGACCATCATGGCATGGGCGGCCTCGACCTTGGTAGCCATCTCGGCCAGCTTGAACTGGATGGCCTGGTGCTGGGCGATCGGCTTGCCGAAAGTGTGACGTTGCTGGGCATACGAGACACCCAGCTCGAAGGCACGCTGCGCGACGCCGCAGCCACGGGCCGCCACGTTGACGCGGCCGACCTCGACGCCGTCCATCATTTGGTAAAACCCTCGGCCGGTGACTCCGCCCAGGACCCGATTGGCCGGAATGCGCAGTCCGTCCATGATGAGCTCGGTCGTGTCGACGCCCTTGTAGCCCATCTTGTCGATCTTGCCCGGGATGGTCAGGCCCGGTCGGACCTCGCCGAAGCCCGGCTCCTTCTCCACCAGGAAGGTCGTCATCGACTTGTGCGGCGCCGTGGCTGCTTCTGGACTGGGGTGTCCTTCGTCACTCCGGCACAGCACGGCCACCAGCGTCGAGGTGCCGCCGTTCGTCAGCCACATCTTCTGGCCGTTCAGGACGTACTCGTCGCCCTCCCTGACCGCCTTCGACGTGATGGCCGACACATCGGAGCCCAGCCCCGGCTCGGACATCGAGAAAGCGCCGCGGACCTCGCCCAGCGCCATGCGCGGCAGGAAGTGGTCCTTCTGCTCCTGCGTGCCGTGCTGCTTGAGCATGTACGCGACGATGAAGTGCGTGTTGATGATGCCCGAGACGGACATCCAGCCGCGCGCTATCTCCTCCACGCACAGCGCGTAGGTGAGCAGCGACTCACCGAGACCGCCGTACTCCTCGGGGATCATCAGTCCGAACAGGCCGAGCTCCTTGAGCCCGTCCACGATCTGCTGCGGGTACTCGTCGCGGTGCTCCAGCTCGGTCGCGACCGGGATGATCTCCTTGTCCACGAATTCGCGGACGGTCTTGAGGATCTCCTGCTGGACGTCGGTCAGCCCGGCGGTCTGGGCGAGTCGTGCCATGGCTACTTCTCCTGCGTCTTCACGTCGTTAGTTGGACACCGTCGGGCGGCCGGGCTGCTCGCCGCCGCGCTCCTTGATGTACGTCTCGGTCGGGACCATCACCTTGCGCCGGAAGACGCAGACGAGGGTGCCGTCCTGCTTGTAGCCCTTGGTCTCGACGTAGACGATCCCGCGGTCGCTCTTCGACTTCGAGGGGGTCTTGTCCAGGACCGTGGTCTCGCCGTAGATCGTGTCGCCGTGGAAGGTCGGCGCCACGTGCCGCAGGGACTCGATCTCCAGGTTGGCGATGGCCTTGCCGGAGACGTCCGGCACGGACATGCCGAGCAGCAGCGAGTAGATGTAGTTGCCCACGACCACGTTCTTGCCGAAGTCCGTCGTCTTCTCGGCGTAGTTCGTGTCCATGTGGAGCGGGTGGTGGTTCATGGTGAGGAGGCAGAAGAGGTGGTCGTCGTACTCCGTGACCGTCTTCCCCGGCCAGTGCTTGTAGACCGCCCCGACCTCGAACTCCTCGTACGTGCGTCCGAACTGCATGGTCTCAGGGCCCTTCTAGTTGTCGGGGGTCTCGAACTTGCTGGTGCGCTGCATCCCGGCCGCCCGGCCCTTGCCCGCGATGACCAGGGCCATCTTGCGGCTGGCCTCGTCGATCATCTCGTCGCCGAGCATCGCCGAGCCCTTCTTGCCGCCGGCCTCGGAGGTGCAGTAGTCGTACGCGTCCAGGATCAGCTCGGCGTGGTCGTAGTCCGCCTGGGAGGGGGAGAAGACCTCGTTGGCCGCCTCGACCTGGCCGGGGTGCAGCACCCACTTGCCGTCGAAGCCCAGCGCCGCGGCGCGGCCGGCGACCTCGCGGTAGCCGTCCACGTTCTTGATCTGGAGGTAGGGGCCGTCGATCGCCTGGAGGTTGTTGGCGCGGGCCGCCATCAGGATCTTCATCAGGATGTAGTGGTAGGCGTCCGCCGGGTAGCCGGGCGGCTGCTCGCCGACGACCAGCGACTTCATGTTGATGGAGGCCATGAAGTCGGCCGGGCCGAAGATGATCGTCTCGATGCGCGGGGAGGCCTGCGCGATCGCGTTGACGTTGTTCAGGCCCTGGGCGTTCTCGATCTGCGCCTCGATGCCGATCTTGCCGACCTCGAAGCCCATGGTCTTCTCGATCTGGGTCAGCAGGAGGTCGAGCGCCACGACCTGCTCGGCGTTCTGCACCTTCGGCAGCATGATGCAGTCCAGGTTCTGGCCCGCGCCCTCGACGACCGTGACCACGTCGCGGTACGTCCAGTGGGTGGTCCAGTCGTTGACGCGCACCACGCGGGTCTTGCCGGTCCAGTCGCCCTCGTTCAGGAACTTGACGATGGTGTGGCGGGCCTCGGGCTTGGCGAGCGGGGCGCAGGCGTCCTCCAGGTCCAGGAAGACCTGGTCGGCGGGCAGGCCCTGGGCCTTCTCGAGGAAGCGGGGGTTGGAGCCGGGCACCGCCAGGCAGGAGCGGCGCGGACGCAGGCGGTTCACCTGTGCGGCAGGCGTGGTCATGCGGGGACCTCCGTGCTGATGAGGGGGTTGAGCTTGTTGGCTTTGCGGATCTCGTCGACGATACGGCCGATGATCTCCGTGATACCGAAGTCCTTCGGGGTGAAGACGGCGGCCACACCGGCGGCCTTCAGTTCCTCGGCGTCGGCATTCGGAATGATGCCGCCGACGATGACGGGCAGGTCGGCCGCCCCCGCCGTGCGGAGGCGCTCCAGCACGTCCGGCACGAGCGCGCTGTGCGAACCGGACAGGATGGACAGTCCCACGCAGTGCACGTCCTCGGCCAGTGCCGCCGACGAGATCTGCTCCGGAGTCAGCCGGATGCCCTGGTAGACCACCTCGAACCCGGCGTCGCGGGCCCGTACGGCGATCTGCTCGGCACCGTTGGAGTGCCCGTCCAGGCCCGGCTTGCCGACCAGCAGGCGCAGCCGCCCGGCGCCCAGCTCCTCCGCGGTCCGCGCGACCTTCTCGCGGACCTCGGCCAGCGGGGTGCCCGGCTCGGCGGTCACGGCGACCGGGGCCGACGACACGCCGGTCGGGGCGCGGAACTCGCCGAAGACCTCGCGCAGGGCGGTCGCCCACTCGCCCGTGGTGACACCGGCGCGGGCGCACTCCAGGGTGGCCTCCATCAGGTTCTCGGTCCCGGCCGCGGCCTCCTTCAGCCGGTCCAGGGCCTGCCCGGCGGTCGGGAAGACGAACGGGTCGCCGTTGCCCTGCCGGTCGGTGGACTCCTGCCGCTCGGTCCGCCAGCGGCCGATGCGCTCGACGGTGAGGGCCTCCACCGCCCCGTCCACCGTCATGATGGCGCCGTCCAGGTCGGCGGTGAGCGGGTTGGGCTCGGTCTGCTGGAAGCAGTTCACGCCGACGATCTTGTCCTCGCCGGTCTCGATCCGGGCGCGGCGCTCGGCGTGCGAGGAGACCAGCTGGGACTTGAGGTAGCCGGATTCGACGGCGGCCATCGCGCCGCCCATCTCCTGGATCCGGTCGATCTCGGCGAAGCAGTCGGCGACCAGCGCGTCGACCTTGGCCTCGATGACGTGCGACCCGGCGAAGATGTCGTCGTACTCCAGGAGGTCGCTCTCGTGGGCGAGGACCTGCTGGATGCGCAGCGACCACTGCTGGTCCCAGGGCCGGGGCAGGCCCAGGGCCTCGTTCCAGGCGGGCAGCTGGACGGCGCGGGCCCGGGCGTCCTTGGAGAGGGTGACGGCCAGCATTTCGAGGACGATGCGCTGGACGTTGTTCTCCGGCTGGGCCTCGGTCAGGCCGAGCGAGTTGACCTGGACGCCGTACCGGAAGCGGCGCTGCTTGGGGTTCTCGATGCCGTACCGCTCGCGGGTGATCCGGTCCCAGATGCGGCCGAAGGCGCGCATCTTGCACATCTCCTCGATGAAGCGGACGCCCGCGTTCACGAAGAAGGAGATGCGGGCGACGACCTCGCCGAACCGCTCCTCGGGCACCTGGCCCGAGTCGCGCACCGAGTCCAGTACGGCGATGGCGGTGGCCATCGCGTAGCTGATCTCCTGGACCGGGGTGGCTCCCGCCTCCTGCAGGTGGTAGCTGCAGATGTTGATCGGGTTCCACTTCGGGATGTGGTTGACCGTGTACGCGATCATGTCGGTCGTCAGGCGGAGCGAGGGCCCGGGCGGGAAGACGTGCGTCCCGCGCGAGAGGTACTCCTTGACGATGTCGTTCTGGGTGGTGCCCTGGAGCTTGGAGATGTCCGCCCCCTGCTCCTCGGCGGCCACCTGGTAGAGCGCCAGCAGCCACATGGCGGTGGCGTTGATCGTCATCGAGGTGTTCATCTGCTCCAGGGGGATGTCCTGGAACAGCCGCCGCATGTCGCCGAGGTGGGAGACCGGGACCCCGACCCGGCCGACCTCGCCGCGGGCGAGGATGTGGTCGGGGTCGTAGCCGGTCTGGGTCGGCAGGTCGAAGGCGACCGACAGGCCGGTCTGGCCCTTGGCGAGGTTGCGGCGGTAGAGCTCGTTGGACGCCTCGGCCGTGGAGTGGCCGGCGTACGTCCGCATGAGCCACGGACGGTCTTTCTGGCGCTCTGTCATCTCAGGCTGTCCCTTTGGCCCTTGATCGCTGGATCGGTCCGACGACGGTTCAGATGGTGCGACTGGGTTGGATTGGTCCGCTCCGCTACGCGTCGCGGAAGCGGTTGATGGCGTCGATGTGCTTGTCGCGCATCTCCTGGTCGCGGACGCCCAGACCCTCCTCGGGGGCGAGGCAGAGCACGCCGACCTTGCCCTGGTGGAGGTTGCGGTGGACGTCGTACGCGGCCTGGCCGGTCTCCTCCAGGGAGTAGACCTTCGACAGGGTGGGGTGGATCTTGCCCTTGGCGATCAGGCGGTTGGCCTCCCACGCCTCGCGGTAGTTGGCGAAGTGCGAGCCGATGATCCGCTTCAGCGACATCCACAGGTAGCGGTTGTCGTACTCGTGCATGTAGCCCGAGGTCGAGGCGCAGGTGGTGATGGTGCCGCCCTTGCGGGTGACGTAGACGCTCGCGCCGAAGGTCTCACGGCCGGGGTGCTCGAAGACGATGTCGATGTCCTCGCCGCCGGTCAGCTCGCGGATCTTGGAGCCGAAGCGCTTCCACTCCCGCGGGTCCTGGGTGCGCTCGTCCTTCCAGAACGTGTAGCCCTCGGCGTTGCGGTCGATGACCGCCTCCGCGCCCATCTTGCGGCAGATGTCGGCCTTCTCGGGGGAGGAGACCACGCAGATCGGGTTGGCGCCGCCGGCGAGGGCGAACTGGGTGGCGTACGAGCCGAGGCCGCCGCTCGCGCCCCAGATCAGGACGTTGTCGCCCTGCTTCATGCCGGCGCCGTTGCGGGAGACCAGCTGGCGGTAGGCGGTGGAGTTGACCAGGCCGGGGGAGGCGGCCTCCTCCCAGCTCAGGTGGGCCGGCTTCGGCATCAGCTGGTTGGACTTCACCAGCGCGATCTCGGCCAGGCCGCCGAAGTTGGTCTCGAAGCCCCAGATGCGCTGCTCGGGGTCGAGCATCGTGTCGTTGTGGCCGTCGGAGGACTCCAGCTCGACGGAGAGGCAGTGCGCGACCACCTCGTCGCCGGGCTTCCAGGAGTTGACGCCCGGGCCGGTGCGCAGGACGACGCCCGCGAGGTCGGAGCCGATGATGTGGTACGGCAGGTCGTGGCGCTTGGTGAGTTCGCTGAGCCGGCCGTAGCGCTCCAGGAAGCCGAAGGTGGACAGCGGCTCGAAGATCGAGGTCCACACGGAGTTGTAGTTGACCGACGAGGCCATGACGGCCACCAGGGCCTCGCCCGGGCCGAGTTCCGGCACCGGGACCTGGTCGAGGTGCAGGGACTTGCGCGGGTCCTTGTCGCGGGACGCGAGCCCGGCGAACATCTCCGTCTCGTCCTTGTGCACGGTGATCGCGCGGTACGAGTCGGGGAGCGGCAGGGCCGCGAAGTCGGCGGCGGTGGCGGCCTGGGACTGGATCGCGTCCAGGATGTCCTTCACGGTGTTGCCTCCTGGGGTCCTCCCGGGCGGAGCCGGGGGAGAGCGCTGGCTGAGGGTGCGCTGAGGGTGCGCTGAGGGGTACGCGGGTGCGTTCGGGTACGTGGGCGGTGCTGCTGCGTGGTGCCGTCGGTCCGGCGGAGCGGTGGTGCGGGAGCGGCGCCTGTGGTGCGGCGCGCGGGTGCCTGGTGACGCAGGCGTCCGGGGCGCGTTCCGTGCCGAGTGGGCGTGGACCGCGGGGACATCCGGACGGGATTCAACGTATGGCACCCCGTGTCACTCAGCAAGGCACCGCGTGCCAAAACTTTCTCTCATTTGCCGATTGACCTGCGCAGATGAGCGATGATCGATCAGAGTTACCGGCGAGTAGGGCTAACTCGGACAAACGGAAGCGGCCGCTCCCGGAAGGGGAGCGGCCGCTGTGACGAGCGTCGCTTCGTGTGGTTCTTCGTGTCGCTCAGGACACCGGACCCCGTGGCTAGGCGTTGCGCAGTGCCTCTTCGATGGTCCGCATGACCTCTTCCAGCGGGGCGTCCGTCCGCGCCACCGCCACCAGCACCTCGTCCTGCGCGCGGACCGTGGCGGCCGGAGCCGCCGCCGGGGCGGGCGCCGCGGTCAACGCCCGGCCCGCGCCGATCCCCGTGCCGAAGGTCTTGCGGACGATCGCGAAGGCGTGGTCCAGCTGCGCCTCCACGTCCCCCTGGCCGCCCGACCGCAGCCAGCGCCGCAGCACGTGGTTGTGGGCCGTCACCACCGCCGACGCGGCCACCTCGGCCAGCAGCGGGTCGTCGTTGCCGTCGTGGGGTTCGGTCTCGTCGAAGTGGGCCAGCAGGTAGCGGGTGAAGAGCCGCTCGTACCGGGCCACCGAGGCGATCTCCCGCTCGCGCAGCGCCGGCACCTCCCGGGTCAGCCGGTAGCGCTCCACCGACACCGCCGGGGAGGCGGCGTACATCTTCATGACTTCCTTGATCCCACGGCACACCGTGTCGAGCGGGTGCTCGTGCGCCGGGGCCACGTCCAGCACGGCCTCGGCCCGGATCAGCGTGTCGTCGTGGTCCGGGAAGATCGCCTCTTCCTTGGACCGGAAGTGCCGGAAGAAGGTCCGGCGCGCCACCCCCGCGGCCGCGGCGATCTCGTCGACCGTGGTGGCCTCGTACCCCTTGGTCGCGAACAGCTCCATCGCGGCGGCGGCGAGCTCGCGGCGCATCTTCAGCCGCTGCGCGGCCGCCTTGCTGCCGGCCGCGCTCTCCGGACTGTCGGAGGCGGCGGCGCGGGGTGAGGTCTTGGCGGACTGGGACATAGAGCGAAAGTACTTCATTCGCGCCGGGGCGCGCGCCTGAGGGGGGCGGTACGGGGGTGGATGCGGGGGAGGGCCCGCACTGGGCTCGGAGGGTGCGGTCCGCCGTGAGGGTGCGGCAGACCCGAGCAGCCCTCCCCACGCATCCGGATCGGGGGCCCCGTGGGCCGGGCCCGTCTTACCGGCGGGCGTACTCACGGAATCCGCGGCCGGTCTTGCGGCCCAGGCAGCCCGCCGCCACCAGGTGCTCCAGCAGCGGGGAGGGGGCCAGGCCGGGCTCGCGGAACTCCTTGTGGAGCACCTTCTCGATGGCCAGGGAGACGTCCAGGCCGACCACGTCGAGCAGCTCGAACGGGCCCATCGGGTAGCCGCCGCCCAGCTTCAT
Source organism: Streptomyces sp. NPDC127106 (assembly GCF_042677605.1). Lineage (NCBI taxonomy): Bacteria > Bacillati > Actinomycetota > Actinomycetes > Kitasatosporales > Streptomycetaceae > Streptomyces > Streptomyces sp. NPDC127106. The sequence continues at coordinate 40,450 of NZ_JBHXTC010000044.1, forward strand.
CGCCGCGTCGATGTCGTCGAGGCTGGCGTAGTGCTGCTCCACCATCTTGATCGCGTTGTTCAGGTACGGGAACAGCAGCGCGTTCACGATGAAGCCGGCCCGGTCACCGCAGTCGACGGGGTGCTTGCGCACCTTCGCGCAGACCGCCCGGACGGTGGCGTGCACGTCGTCCGAGGTCAGGACGGTCCGGACCACCTCGACCAACTTCATCGCCGGCGCCGGGTTGAAGAAGTGCATGCCGATCACGTCCTGCGGGCGCGAGGTCGCGCGGGCGCAGGCGATCACCGGGAGCGAGGAGGTCGTGGTGGCCAGCACCGCGCCCGGCTTGCAGACCTTGTCCAGGGTCGCGAACAGCTCCTGCTTGACCGCCAGGTCCTCGGCGACGGCCTCCACGGCCAGATCGACCTCGGCGAACGCCTCCAGCGACCCGGCCGGCGTGATCCGCGCCAGCGTCCCGTCCGCCGCCTCCTGCGTCAGCCGGCCCTTCGACACCGCGCGGCCCAGCGACTTCCCGATGGCCGCCTTCGCCGCCTCGGCCTTCTCCTGGCTACGGGCGGCCAGCACCACCGCGTAGCCGGCCTGCGCGAAGACCTGCGCGATCCCGCTCGCCATGGTGCCCGAGCCGGCCACGCCGACGGAGGAGACCTGGCGGCCCTCGCCGAGCCGGGCGCCCTCCAGCGGGGTCTGCGCGTCGCGGACGATCTCCGAGCTGCCCGGCTCGGCGTACGTGTAGAAGCCGCGCCCGGACTTCTGCCCGGTCAGCCCGGCCTCGGCCAGGTGGCCCAGGATCGGGGCCGGGGCGTGCAGCCGGTCGCCGGAGGAGGCGTACATGGCCTCCAGGACGGTCCGGGCGGTGTCCACGCCGATCAGGTCGAGCAGGGCGAGCGGGCCCATGGGCAGACCGCAGCCCAGCCTCATCGCCGCGTCGATGTCCTCGCGGGAGGCGTACTTCGACTCGTACATGGCGGCGGCCTGGTTGAGGTAGCCGAAGAGCAGGCCGTCCGCGACGAACCCGGGGCGGTCGCCGACCGAGACCGGCTCCTTGCCCAGCTCGCGGGCGAGGGCGGTGACGGCCTCCACGGCCGGCGGGGCGGTCAGCACGCTGGAGACCACCTCGACGAGCTTCATCGCGGGCGCCGGGTTGAAGAAGTGCAGACCGATGACGCGCTCGGGGTGCTGCGACTCGGCGGCGAGCCGGGTCACCGACAGGGCGTTGGTGCCGGTGGCCAGGATCGTGTCGGGGCGGACGATCGCGTCCAGCTCGGTGAAGATCCGGTGCTTGAGTTCGTAGTCCTCCGGGACGACCTCGATGACGAGGTCGGCGCCGGCCGCGGCCTCCAGCTCGGTGTAGGTCCGCAGCCGGGCGAGCACGCCTTCGCGCTCCTCCTCGGTGAGGCGGCCGCGGGCCACCGAGCGGGCCGTGGCGGCCGCGAGGGAGGCCGTGGCCCGGCGGGTGGCGCTCTCGTTGGTGTCGATGCCGACGACCTCGCGGCCGGCGCGGGCGAGGACCTCGGCGATGCCGGTGCCCATCGTGCCGAGGCCGACGACGGCGATGGTCTGGAGGGTGGACTGACTGGACGTGGACGGACGGTCCATCGCGGGACTCCAGTGGATGAGGGTGACGACTGGGGGTGCCGCGCGGCGCACGACGCGCGGCCGGCAGAACGGAAGAGCGGAAGAACGGGAAACATCCGCACAGGGCGCCGTGATCGGGCGGGGCGGAGAGCGGCGGACCCTGTCCCGGGGCCACGCCGTAGCGTGATGCGCGGTGCGCGGACGGCTGACGGCCGCGTACTGCGGGCGGTACCTGGCGTACCGGTGGTGCTGTGCGGTGCCTGGGCACCGGACCGACTGCACGAGGCGGCTGCGTCACCAGGCCGGCCTCGTACGTGTAGCAGTGAGACTAACTCGTCGGTAACTCCTTGGCCAGAGCGCGGAGAAGACGGCCGGTGTGACGTACGCCGCCCCGGGCGCCCACCGACCCACCGACCCACCGACCCGGCGCCCGCGGCCCCGAAGCCCCCACCGCCACGGGCACCGGCGCGCGTGCCTACGCGCTCGCCTCCCGGGCGGCGTCGGCGGCCGCCAGGTACCGCCTCAGCGCGTCCGCCTCCCCCGGCTCCCGCCACTTCTCCGCCGAGGCGGCCACGGCCGGGTACCGGTCGGTCAGGACCGCCGGGACGAGCGCGCGCAACGCCGCCGGGGAGGCGAGCCGGAGCACGGGCAGCGGCTCGTACACATGGGTCCAGCCGTCGACGACACCCTCGTAGGCCCACCGTCGACGGGGCACCGGTCGGCCTTCCAGCGGTCCGGGGCGTACGGGCCGTCCGGCCCGTCGAGGCCGGGCGACGGCTGCGGCGTACGCCTGGTGCGGCAGACGGTCCGGTGCGGGCGTCGCGGTCACGGTCGGGCTCCTCTTCTCCGGGCGGCAGGGGCGGAGCGGGGTGAGCCGGGCCGTCGGGCCGTCAGGTCCCGTTTGTCGCCTTGGCCGTGGATGGGAGCCAATGCGGCAGAACGCCGAACGGGCCGGCCCGGCAGCCCCTAGGGTGGGCCGCGTGAGCGACGTACAGGACGCACGGGACGTACTGGAACGCCTGCGGGCCGAAGCGGACGGCTCCCCCCGCTACCGGGAACTCCTCGACGCGGACCCGGACGCGCTCGCGGCCTCCCTCACGTCGGCCGGGCTGCCGCTGTGGGCCCGGGAGCTGGCCGCCTACCGGCTGGGACGGGCGGGCGACCGCCGGGCCTTCGAACCGCTGGTCCTGCTGCTCAACCACCGCGACCCGGCGCGCTGCACGGCCGCCGCCGAGGCCCTGGCCGCCCTCGGAGACCCGCGCACCGCCCGCGCGGCCGCCGCCCTGGCCACCAACGAGCTGCGCACCGCCTACGCCCTCCAGCCCGTCCGGCTCCTCGTGGCGCTCCGCGCGCCAGAATCCGCCCCGGCCCTGATCCGCACCCTGTCCCGGCGGCTCGCGCCGCACGACCCGTACTGGCGGGTGGCCCTGGCCTGCGTGGAGGGCCTGGGCACGCTGTCCGACCCGGACGCCCGCGAGGTCCTCACCCGCGCCCAGGCCCATCCCCGCCTGGCAGTGGCCGCCACCCAGGCCCTGCGCGCCCTGCCCTGACCCCGCCGTCAGGAGCGCGCGGGCTCCGGGACGACGGCGAAGGCCTCCACCTCCATCAGCAGGTCCGGGTGGACCAGGGCCGCGACCTGCACCGCCGAGGAGGCGGGGAGGCGGTCCGGGGCGATCACCGCGTCGCGGGCCGCCCGCAGCGCCGGCAGGTGGGCCATGGCCGTGACGAAGTACGTCAGCTTCACGACGTCGTCGAAGCCCGCCCCGGCGGCGGCCAGGCACCGGCGCAGGTTCTCGAAGACCTGCCGGGCCTGCGCATCGGGGTCGCCGGCGCCCACGATGACGCCCTCTTCGTCGAACGCGCACTGGCCGGATACGGCGACGAACGTCCCGGTGCCGACGACGACGTGGGTGTAGCCGGTGCCGGGGGCGACGCCCTCCGGCGCCGCGATACGGGTGAGGTGGTTGTCGGTCATGGTGGATGATCATGCCGGTCGGGTCCGCCGCCCGCCAAGCGGCCGCAGCCGGGCCGACGGCGGTTCGGCGGCGCGCCGAAGGGACGGGGGGAACCGCGCGACCGGCCGCGCCCGCGCGCCCGCCGCCGAGCCCCCCCGCGGGCGCCGCCCGCCCGCGCGGGCAGCGCCGCGGGGAGCGGCGGGCGGGG
>NZ_JBHXTC010000044.1:44197-69468 GCF_042677605.1 Streptomyces sp. NPDC127106
CTCCATCCGCTTGTAGTTTGTGGTGGTGGGTTGCGTTTTTTTTTCTACTCTACGGTGGGGGGGGCCCCGTGTCTACGGGATTCGACGGGCCCGCAGACGACCGCCGGCCCCTCGCGGCACCTCCCGCGGAGCGCTCAGCTGCGGAAGCCCAGCAGGCCGTGCAGGGCCGCGCCGCCGCCCGCCGAAGGGGTCGCCGCGCGGCCGGCCGACGTCGGCTTCGGGTCGGGCTGTGCCGGGCAGGTCGCATCCGCCGCCGCACCCGTGCGCAGGTACGCCGCCACCTTCTCGTCCAGGCAGGTGTTCCCGCTCAGCGAGACCCCGTGGTTCCCGCCGCCCTCCTCCACCACCAGCGCCGACCCCTTCAGCTTGTCCCGCATGGTCAGCGCGCCCCCGTACGGTGTCGCCGCGTCCTGCGTGGCCTGGAGCAGCAGTGCCGGCGGGAGGTCCGCGTTGGTGACGTCCGGCGCCCGGAGCGGCTCCGTCTTCCAGAACGCGCACGGGGCGTTGTACCAGGCGTTGTTCCAGGTCATGAAGGGCGCCTCGGCGTGCGTGCGCCACATGTCGCCCCGCCAGGTGTTCCACTCCTTCGGCCAGGCCGAGTCCCGGCACTGCACGGCCGTGTACACGCTGTACCCGTTGCCCGCCGCGGGCGCCACCGCACCGAACCGCTCGTACGCCGCCACCAGCGGCTTGGCGTCCCCGTCCACCACGTACGCCGAGAACGCCTCGGCCAGGTTCGGCCAGTAGCCGTTGTAGTAGCCGCCCGGCATGTACGTGTCCTCCAGCTCCGCCGGGCCCACCTTGCCGCCCGCCGGCTCCTCCCGCAGCGCCGCCCGCACGGCGTACCAGCGCTGTTCGACCGCGGCCGGGTCGGTGCCGAGCCGGTACGTGGCGTCGTGCTCGGCCACCCAGGCCAGGAACGCCTTGTGGCGGGCGTCGAAGGCGCGGTCCTGCGCGAGGTTGTCCTCGTACCAGACCCCGCCCGGGTCGACGACCGAGTCCAGGACCATGCGGTGGACGCGGCCCGGGTGCAGCTTGGCGTACACCGCGCCCAGGTAGGTGCCGTACGAGAAGCCGAAGTAGCTGAGCTTCGGCGCGCCCAGGGCGGCGCGGACCGCCTCGATGTCGCGGGCGGTGGAGACGGTGTCGATGTACGGGAGCAGGTCCGCGTGCTTCGCCTGGCAGGCCTCGGCGAAGGCCTGCACCCGTTCCAGGTTCGCCTGCTCGGTCTGCCTCGCGTACGGCACGGAGTCGGGGCGCACAGGGTTGAAGTGGCCGGCGGTGCAGTCGAGGGCGGGCTCGCTCTTGCCGACCCCCCGCGGGTCAAAGCCGATCACGTCGTACTGGGCGGCCACGTCCTTCGGCAGGGCGGAGGCGATGTACGGGGCCAGGCCCCGGCCGCTACCGCCGGGGCCCCCGGGGTTGACCAGGAGCGGGCCCTGGCTCTTGGCGGCGGTGTGCGGGACGCGGGTCAGGGCCAGGGTGATCTGGCGCCCGGACGGGCGGGCGTGGTCGAGGGGGACCTTGAGGGAGGCGCACTGGAGCGTCGGGTAGCGGCTGGTGGCGCAGCCGGTCCAGCGCAGCGCGGCCGTCGGGGCGGACGCGGCGGCGGCGGCGTGGGCGGTGGCGGCGGCCGCGGGGGCCGGCGCGGCCCCGAGCTGGCCGCCCACCACGGCGGCGGTGGCGGTGGCGATCGACAGCAGGACGGCGGCGCGCTTCTTCAAGGGACGGGTCATGGGGCCTCCCAGCCGAGGGTTCTGGGCGGAATCGTCCCGGAAACGCGGCCCGGAAAACGGGATTGGGCCCCGGATTGGCCCGATGGGATGAGGTGGGGTGACGGCCGCTCAGGCGCCGCCCCCGCTCACCGCAGCGCGAGCCGGACCGGCCCGGACCGGACCGGACCGGCGTCCGCGGTCCGGCCGGGCGGTGAACCACTCGCGGGCCCCGCCGCAGATGGAGTACCAGGGGTGTCACGGAGGCCGCGCCGCACGCGGCGAGGGCGGCGGGGCGGGGTCCGGCCGGACCGCCGAACGGGCCTCGCTGTTCGACACCGCACGTGCCCGACCGCGCACCGACGTCCGCTGACCCACGGGGCCCGATTTGGGCCGCCGCCCCCGAAGTGGTTGGCTTGCCGCCGACGAGGCAACACAACTGCTGGAGGAACAGGTATGGCGCAGGTCGAGGCCACCACGGAGCGCATCATCGCCGCCGACGCGGACACCGTGTTCGACGCGCTGGCGGACTACACCGGCACCCGGGGCAAGCTGCTGCCCGAGCACTTCAGCGAGTACGAGGTGCGCGAGGGCGGCGACGGCGAGGGCACCCTCGTCCACTGGAAGCTCCAGGCCACCAGCAAGCGCGTGCGCGACTGCCTGCTGGAGGTCACCGAGCCCACCGACGGCCAACTCGTGGAGAAGGACCGCAACTCCTCCATGGTCACCACCTGGATCGTCACCCCGGCCGGCGAGGGCAAGTCCAAGGCCGTCGTCACCACCGTCTGGAACGGCGCCGGCGGCATCGGCGGCTTCTTCGAGCGCACCTTCGCCCCCAAGGGCCTCGGCCGCATCTACGACGCGGTCCTGGAAAACCTGGCCCGCGAAGTCGAGGCCTGAGCCGTAGGGCGGCCCCGGTGAGGCCGGCAGCGGCCTCACCCCATCGGGTGAATCGAGCAGGGCACGGCCGGGGCCCGAAGCCCGGCCGGGTCGTGCCGGCCGGCTACCCCGTCCCCGACACGCCGACGGCTGCGCGGCACATCTGCTCTCGGTCGAGCGTGAATTCGAGCCCCGGCAACTGCTCGGCCGGATCACGCGGCGTCTGCGCGCCCGGCGGGCCGGGGCGGGCCCGGAAAGCTAGGGTGGAGACCCGCGCGGGCAGCGGTGGTCCGCGGCGTCCGCGCCGCCCGCCGCGCCGTGCGCGCACCCGACCTCCGGGGGCCCGATGAAGATCCTCATCTCCGCCGACATGGAAGGCGCCACCGGCGTCACCTGGCCCGCCGACGTCCTGCCCGGCACCCCCGAGTGGGAGCGCTGCCGGCCGATGTTCACCTCCGACGTGAACGCGGCCGTTCTCGGCTTCCTCGACGGCGGCGCCGACCGGGTCCTCGTCAACGAGGCCCACTGGACCATGCGGAACCTCCTCCTCGAGCAGCTCGACGAGCGGGCCGAGATGATCACCGGACGGCACAAGACCCTGTCCATGGTCGAGGGCGTCCAGCGCGGGGACGTCGACGGGGTCGCCTTCGTCGGCTACCACACCGGCGCCGGAACCGAGGGCGTCCTCGCCCACACCTACCTCGCCAACTCCATCACCGGGGTCTGGCTGAACGGAGTCCGCGCGAGCGAGGGCTTGCTCAACGCCCACGTCGTCGCCGAGTACGGGGTGCCCGTCATCCTCGTCACCGGGGACGACCTGACCTGCCGTGACGCCGCCGTCTACGCCCCGGACGCGGTCACCGTCGCCGTCAAGGACCACATCTCGCGCTATGCCGCCGTCTGCCGCACCCCCGCCCGCACCGCCGCCGACATCCGGGCCGCCGCCAAGCAGGCCGCGGCCCTCGCGGTGCGCCGGGACCCCGTACGGGGCGGCCCGTACACGGTGGAACTCGAGTTCGACGCCGAGCACCTGGCGATGTACGCCACCCTCGTCCCGGGCGTCGAACGCAGCGGGGAACGCAGGGTCGCGTACACCAGTGATGCGATGTACGAGGGGATCCGGACGTTCAAGACGGTCACGACGGTCGTCTCCTCGGCCGTGGAGGAGCAATATGGCTGACATGTCCGTAGCCACGCCACGGCACCGGGCCGGGGAGACCCCGGCCGGGGAGCCGCCCGTCGAGGGAGCCCCGGTCGACGGCCCACCGGTCGACGGGTCACCGGTCGACGGGTCCCCCGTCGACCCGGTGGCCCTCGACGAGGTCGTCGAGTTCACCTCCCGACTCATCCGCATCGACACCACCAACCGGGGCGGCGGCGACTGCCGTGAGCGCCCCGCCGCCGAGTACGCCGCCGACCTCCTGGCCTCCGCCGGGCTGGAGCCCGTACTCCTCGAACGCACCCCCGGCCGCACCAACGTGGTGGCCCGGATCGCCGGCACCGACCCGTCCGCAGATGCCCTCCTCGTCCACGGGCACCTCGACGTGGTCCCGGCCGAGGCCGCCGACTGGAGCGTGGACCCCTTCTCCGGGGAGGTCCGCGACGGGGTGGTCTGGGGCCGCGGCGCCGTCGACATGAAGAACATGGACGCGATGGTGCTGGCCGTCGTACGGGCCTGGGCGCGGGCCGGAGCGGCCCCCCGCCGGGACATCGTGATCGCCTTCACCGCCGACGAGGAGGACAGCGCCGTCGACGGCTCCGGCTTCCTCGCCGACCACCACCCCGGCCTCTTCGAGGGCTGCACGGAAGGGCTGAGCGAATCCGGCGCCTTCACGGTGCACACCGGCCCCCGGCAGCGCCTCTATCCCATCGCCACCGGTGAACGCGGCACCGCCTGGCTGAAGTTGACCGCCCACGGCACGACCGGGCACGGCTCCAAGCCCAACCCGGACAATGCCGTCAGCCGGCTCGCCGCCGCCGTCGCCCGCATCGGCGAACACCGGTGGCCGGTCCGCCTCACCGACACCGTCGCCGCCTGCATCGCCGAACTCGCCGCCCTGCAGGGACTGTCGGTGGACCCGCGCAGCCGCCAGACCGACCTCGACGAGCTGCTGCCCAAGCTCGGCCCGGCCGCCGCCCTCGTCGAGGCGACCCTGCACAACAGCGCCAACCCGACCATGCTCAGCGCCGGCTACAAGGTCAACGTCATCCCGGGCACCGCCACGGCGTACGTGGACGGCCGGACGCTGCCCGGTGGCGAGGAGGAGTTCCTCGCCACCCTCGACGAGCTGACCGGCCCCGACGTCACCTGGGAGTTCCACCACCGCGAGGTGGCCCTCGAAGCCCCCGTCGACGGGCGGACCTTCGCCGTGCTGCGCGAGTCCGTGGAGCGCTTCGACCCGGCGGGGCGGGTCGTGCCGTTCTGCATGGCCGGTGGCACGGACGCCAAGCAGTTCTCCCGTCTCGGGATCACCGGCTACGGCTTCTCCCCGCTCGAACTCCCGCCGGGCTTCGACTACTGGTCCCTCTTCCACGGTGTGGACGAGCGGGTCCCCGTCGACGCCCTGCACTTCGGCGTGCGCGTCCTCGACCACGCCCTGCGGACGCTGTGATGGGGAGCCGGTGAAGTCCTCCCGACCGGACCCCGCGGCCGGCGCCGCAGCCCCGGCCCCGGCCCCGGCCCCGGCCGCGCAGGAGCCGTACGGCAGCTGGCCCTCGCCCCTCGGCGCCGGGCTCGCCGCCTCCCTCGACGGCCGGCCCGAGTACGTCGGCACGATCGGCCCCGAGGTGTGGTGGACCGAGCCCCGACCCGACGAGGCCGGCCGCCGCACCCTGGTGCGCCGGCCCGACGGCGGCCCCGGGGCCCGGGCCCTGCCCGCCCCGTGGAACGTCCGCAGCGGGTTCACCGAGTACGGCGGCCGCCCCTGGGCGGGCACCGAGCGGCCCGAGGGCGGCCCCCTGGTGGTCTTCGTCCACTACGCCGACCAGCGGATCTACGCGTACGAGCCGGACGCGCCCGGCGGCCCCGCCCCGCGCCCGCTCACCCCGTCCTCCCCGGTCGGCGCCGGGCTGCGCTGGGCCGACCCGGTACTGCGCGGCGCCGAGGTGTGGTGCGCCCTGGAGGAGTTCACCGGGCCGGCACCGACCGACGTCCGCCGCGTGCTGGCCGCCGTACCGCTGGACGGGTCGGCCGCCGACGACCGCTCCCGGCTACGGGAGCTGACCGACGACCGGCACCGGTTCACCACCGGGCCCCGGCTGTCCCCCGACGGGCGGTACGCGGCCTGGCTGGTCTGGGACCACCCGCGGATGCCGTGGGACGGGACCGAGCTGCGGCTCGCCGCCATCGCCGCCGACGGCACCCTGACCGGCGCCCGCACCGTCCTCGGCGGGCCCGAGGAGGCCGTGGCCCAGGCCGAGTGGGGCACCGACGGCAGCCTCCTCGCGGTCAGCGACCGCAGCGGCTGGTGGAACCCGTACCGGGTCGACCCGGACAGCGGCACCGCCGTCAACCTGTGCCCGCGCGAGGAGGAGTTCGGCGGCCCGCTGTGGAAGCCCGGGCTGAGCTGGCTGGCCCCGCTGCCCGACGGGCTCGTCGCCGTCCTGCACGGCCAGGGCTCCTCGGTCCTCGGCGTCCTCGACCCGGAGAGCGGCGACCTGGTGGACGCCGCCGGCCCCTGGACCGCCTGGCAGCCCACGCTCGCCGCCCACGGCCACCGGGTCTACGGGGTCGCGGCCAGCCCACGCAGCGCCTACGAGGTGGTGGAGCTCGACACCGAGAGCGGGCACGCCCGCGTCGTCGGCGCCACCGGCGTCGACCCGGTCGACCCCGCCTACTACCCCGAACCGCAGACCCGCACCTTCCTCGGCCCCGACGACCGCGAGATCCACGCCCACGTCTACCCGCCGCACCACCCGGCGCGCCGGGCCCCCGCCGACGAACTGCCCCCGTACGTCATCTGGGCGCACGGCGGCCCCACCGACCACGTGCCGCCCGTACTGGACCTGCACATCGCGTACTTCACGTCCCGGGGCATCGGCGTCGCCGAGGTCAACTACGGCGGCTCCACCGGCTACGGGCGCGCCTACCGGGAGCGGCTGCGCGAGCAGTGGGGCGTAGTAGACGTCGAGGACTGCGCGGCGGTGGCCCGGGCCCTGGCCGCCGAGGGCACCGCCGACCCGGACCGGCTCGCCATCCGCGGCGGCAGCGCCGGCGGCTGGACGGCCGCGGCCTCGCTCGCCGCGACCTCCCTGTACGCGTGCGCGACGATCCGCTACCCGGTCCTGGACCTGCGGGGCTTCGCCGAGGAGACCCACGACCTGGAGTCCCGCTACGTCGAGGCCCTGGCCGGGCCGCCGCAGACCCTCGCCGTACGCGACCGCGAGCGGTCCCCGGTGGCCCTCGCCGACCGGATCACCGCACCGTTCCTGCTGCTCCAGGGCCTGGAAGACGCGGTCTGCCCGCCCGCCCAGGCGGAGCGCCTGCTCGCCGCCCTGCGCGGGCGGGGCGTGCCACACGCGTACCTGGCCTTCGAGGGCGAGGGGCACGGCTTCCGCCGGGCCGACACCATGGTCCGCGCCCTGGAGGCGGAACTCTCCCTGTACGCCCAGGTGTTCGCCATCGACCGGACGGACGTGCCGCGGCTGCGCCTGGACAGCAGCTGACGGGCCCGGCCGTACGGCCGGGCCCGGTCCTCAGGCCGTGTGCAGCCAGACGCGGAGCGGGCCCAGCTCGGTGAAGCCGTGGCGGGCAGCCGTCCGGAGGTCCTGGCCGCTCTCGTACCCCACGACCGGCAGCCGCGGCCACAACCCGGCGATCCCGGCGAGGGCGCCCGCCCAGGCCTCGTCGTCCCCCACCCCGTCGGCGGCGAACACGTTGGACACCCCGACCACGCCGGCGGCCGCGTTCACGACGGCCCCGGCCAGGATCCGCCCGTCCGCGTCCCGCCCGGCGAGGAAGGCGATGTCCCCGGTCAGCAGCCCCGCGTGGAACAGGCCCGAGCTGCGCTCCCCGTCCCAGGCGGCCTCCCACCGGTCGAGCTCCGCGGCGTCCGCGACCCGCGACCAGGCCAGGGCCGGCGATGCCGGCCGGGCCGGTGACCCCGTCAGGGCCGGCGCGGGGGCGTCCGCCGGGCGGTGGATCCACTGCGCCTCGAACAGGACCTCGAAGCCGGCCGGGGCCAGATCGAGCACGGCGAAGCTGTCCTTGACCGAGCAGCCGGGCGAGTCCGTGTCCAGCGCGGCCGCCAGGGCGGCGGCCGGGACGTCCCGGCTCAGGGTCACCGCGTCCGGGTAGAAGGGCGGGGTGCGGCGCGCGCTGGTCCAGGCGTCCGCGGTGAACTCGCCGCCGGCGCAGACCGCGGCGCACCAGGCGGCGTTGTTGCGGGCCGCCGCGAGCAGGAGTTCCTCGGCGTTCGGGATGGTGATCACCGCGGCATGGTCACACGCGGCCTAGCCTGGCGCCATGCGAATTTCCACCTACGTCACCGAGGGGGAACGCGTCGGGCTGCGCCCCTTCCGGCCCGCCGACGGCCCCGAGTTCACCGCCCGGGTGCGCGAGAGCCGGGAACTGCACCACCCCTGGCTGTTCCCGCCCGCCACCCTGGAGGAGTACGAGCCGTACGCGGCGCGGCTCACCGAGGGCGACAGCCGCGCCGGATTCCTCGTCTGCGAGCTGTCCACCAGCGCCATCGCCGGGTTCATCAACATCAACAACATCGTCCGCGGGGCCTTCCAGTGCGGCGCCCTCGGTTACGGCGCCTTTGCGCACGCCGCCGGGCGGGGGCTCCTCGGCGAGGCGCTCGGCCTCGTCCTCGGCCACGCCTTCGCCCCGGAGCGCTCCGGCCTCGGCCTGCACCGCCTGGAGGCCAACATCCAGCCCGGCAACACCGCCTCCGTCGCCCTCGTCCGCGGCCGCGGTTTCCGGCTGGAGGGGCTGTCGCCGGACTTCCTCTTCGTGGACGGGGCCTGGCGCGACCACGAACGCTGGGCGATCACCGCCGAGATGACCTGACCTGACCGGCGCAGCCGGTCCGCCTTCGTCCCGCGCCCGCGATGGCACAGGATGGGGGCATGCGAAGCCTCGTAATCCTCGACGCCCCCTCCAACCTGGGACTGCGCCCGCCCGCACCCGGCACCGTGCCCGGTGTGTACAAGCTCGCCGGAGCCCTGCGCGACCACGGCCTGCTGGCGCGGCTCGGCGCCCGCGAGGGCGGGGTCGTCGTACCGCCCCGCTACGACCGCGGCGACTGGCAGGAGGGCGACGGGGTGTTCCACGCCGCCCCGCTGGCCGCGTACACCGTCACCCTCGCGGACCGGATCGAGAAGCACCTGCGGGCCGGGGAGTTCCCCGTCGTGCTCGGCGGGGACTGCTCGATCCAGCTCGGCGCCTCCCTGGCCCTGCGCCGCCTCGGCCGCTACGGGCTCGCCGCGATCGACGGCTCCGCGGACTTCCGCCACCCCGGCAACGAGGCGGTCAACGGCCCCGTCGGGGCCGCCGGCGGGGAGGAGCTCGCCCTCGCCACCGGCCGCGGCCAGGCCGACCTCACCGACCTGGAGGGCCTCGGCCCCTACCTGAGGGACGAGGACGTACGCCTCTTCGGGCTCCGCGACGGCGACGCGGACCTGCCCGAGCTGCGGGCCGCGGGCATCCGCACCGCCACCGTCGGGGAGATCCGCGCACGCGGGGCCGGGGACGTGGCCCGGGCGGCCCTCGACGGGCTGCACCCGCCGGTCACCGACGGCTTCTGGGTGCACCTGGACGCCGACGTGCTCGACCCCGGGGTGATGCCCGCCGTCGACAGCCCCGACCCCGGCGGGCTCCTCCCCGCCGAACTGGCGGCGCTGCTGCGGGTGTTGGTCGACTCCCCGCGCTGTGTCGGTCTCAACGTCACCATCTACGACCCCGACCTGGACCCCGACGGTCGGGCCGGCGCGCTGCTCGCCGACCTCGTCGCCGACGCCTTCGCGTGACCGCCCCGGCCACGGCCCTGCGTCATCCTGACCGGTGGTGATCCGCCAAAGCCCTGTGCAGCGGCCGCCGCGGCGTGTTCCATTTCCCGCATGGCCACCACCGTCCGCCGTGCCGTACTGACCCTGCCCGCCGCCCCGTTGGGGCCCGAGAACCCGCTGCCCGCGCTCGGTGCGCCCGCCGAGGTCCACCACGTCCTGGACGAGCGCACCCGGGCCGGGCTGCCCCGCGACATGGCCCGGCAGACCGGCTACGGGCAGCTGCGCTCGCTGCTGCCCGTCCGGATCCTCGACGGGTACGGACGGCAGCGGCAGGAGCGGGAGTTCGAGGCGATCGTCCTGGAGAACGCCCACCTGCGGGCCACCGTCCTGCCGGGCCTCGGCGGCCGTGTCCACTCCCTCGTCCACCTGCCCAGCGGCCGCGAACTCCTCTACCGCAACCCGGTGTTCCAGCCCGCCAACTTCGCCCTCAACGGCGCCTGGTTCTCCGGTGGCATCGAATGGAACATCGGCGCCACCGGCCACACCACCCTGTCCTGCGCCCCGCTGCACGCGGCGACCGTGCCGGCCCCGGACGGCGGGGTGATGCTCCGGCTGTGGGAATGGGAGCGGCTGCGCGACCTGCCGTTCCAGGTCGACCTGTGGCTGCCGGGGGACTCGGCGTACCTGTACGCCGGCGTCCGCATCCGCAACCCGCACGAGCGGCCCGCCCCCGTCTACTGGTGGTCCAACACCGCCGTCCCCGAGGACCACGGCACCCGCGTCCTCGTCCCCGCCGACGAGGCCTGGCACCCCCACAGCCCCGAGGGCGGGGGAGGCACCTCCGTCGGCGACGAGCGCACCCTGCGCCGCATCCCGGTCCCCGACTGGCAGGACGCGGACCGCACCTACCCGCTGCGCAGCGAGTACGCGGCGGACTTCTTCTACGAGCTGGACCCCGTCGGCGGGCCCGGGGCGCGCCCCTGGATCGCCGCCCTGGACGCCGCGGGCAGTGGCCTCGTCCAGACCTCCACGGACGCGCTGCGCGGCCGGAAGCTCTTCGTGTGGGGCTCCGGCGCGGGCGGCCGGCGCTGGCAGGACTGGCTGACCGAGCCGGGCAGCGGCGGCTACGCCGAGATCCAGGCCGGGCTGGCCCGCACCCAACGGGAACACGTACGCCTGGAGGCCGGGGCCGAGCTGAGCTGGCTGGAGGCGTACGGGCCGCTGACCGCGGACCCGGCAGCCGTGCACGGCGCCGACTGGGCGGCGGCCCGCGCCGAGGCGGCTCGGGCGCTGGAGGCGGCCCTGCCCCGGGACCGGGTCGAGGAGGCGTACGCGGCCTGGCGCGGCTCGGCCGACACCGCGCCGGGGGAGCGGCTGGCCCGGGGTTCGGGATGGGGAGCCCTGGAGGTCGTCTGCGGGGGCCATGAGCTCCCCGGCACCCCCTTCGCGGAATCCGACCTGGGGGAGGAGCAGCAGCCCTGGCTGGAGCTGTGGCGCAGCGGCGTCCTCCCCGACCCGGGCCCGGCGGCGCCCCCGGGCCCGGGCCTGGTCGCCCCGCACTGGCGGGACATGCTGGAGACGGCCCCCGCCGACCCGCTCACCGAGTACCACCTGGGCGTGGCCCAGTGGCATGCGGGCGACGTGGCCCAGGCGGTCCGCAGCTGGGAGCGCGGCCTTCCCCGGGCCGCCGCCCGCTGGCCGCTGCTGCGCTGCCTGGCGGCCGCGGACATGCTGTCCGCAGACCCGGTGCGCGGGGCCCGGCGCTACGCGGAGGCCTTCGCCGACCTGGCGCAGCACGGGCGCGGCGGCGCAGCCTGGGAGGCCGCCGAGTCCGCGCTGGGCCGGGAAGCGATGACCGCCCTGCTGGAGGCCGGCCGCCCGGCCGAGGCTCGGTCGGTGTGGGAGCGGCTGCGCCCCGCCCTGCGCGAGCAGCCCCGCTTCCGGCTGCTCGCGGCGCTGCTGCTCGCGGCGGAGGGCCACATGGCCGCCGCGCGCCGGGTCTTCGAGGACGGCTTCGAACTCCCGGACCTGAGGGAGGGCGACGAGATCCTGGCGGAGGTCTGGTCCTGCATCACGGACCGCCCCCTCCCGCCGGCGTACAACTTCCGCATGCGCCCCCCGAGCTGAGGCACGGCCGTCCCTCCTGCCCGCCCGGGACGCCGGGCCGCGAGGCCCGCGGCGTGCTGCGCCGCCCGCCGCCGGCACACCGGGGCGCCCGCCCGCCCTTGGGTGGCGGGGCGGGACGGGGGCGAGGAGAGTGGCTGGAGGGGAGCACGCCACGGCAGGAGGCGGTGAGACCCATGCCCGACACCCTGCTCGAACAGCACGCCGCCGCGCTCAGGCTCTTCGGCGAGCGCGTGCGCGCCGTCGCGGACGACCAGTGGGGCGCCCCGACCCCGTGCACGGAGTGGACCGTGCGCGACCTCGTCAACCACGTCACCGGCGAGCAGCTGTGGATCCCGCCGCTGGTCACCGACGGCAGCACCGTCGCGGACATCGGCGACCGGTTCGCCGGCGACGTGCTCGGAGACGACCCGGTCGCCGCCTGGGAGCAGGCCGCCGACGCCGCGCACGCCGCCTTCGCCGCGCCCGGGGCGCTGGAGCGGACCATCGCCCTGTCGTACGGGCCCGCGAAGGGGGCGGCGTACTGCGCGGAGCTCACCGCGGACTGCGTCGTGCACACCTGGGACCTCGCGCGGGGCATCGGAGCCGACGACCGGCTGCCCGACGGGCTCGTCGAGTTCTCCCTCAAGGAGGTCATGCCGTACGCGGACGGGCTGGCGGCCAGCGGGATGTTCGCGCCGCCGCTGGACGTCCCGCCGGGCGCCGACGCCCAGACCAGGCTGCTGGCGCTGGTCGGCCGCAAGGGATGACCCACACCGCACAACGGGCGGAATCCGGCGAACAATCGTATAAAGGGCATGGTCGGTCGGCGGAGCGGTACGGACGCGTCAGGACGAGCCGGGGAAAGGCAGGACCAGGTGGAGGGGATGCGGCGCACGACGGAGGGCCGGGGTCCGGTCCGGTTCGGGCCGCTCGCGCCCCCGCCCGGACTGCCCGTCCCGCCCGAGCTCACCGCCGTGCTGGCCGCGGCCGCCGAGCGCTCCGCCCCCGAGCCCCCGGGCGGCGGCGCACCCGTACGCGAGGCCGCCTGCCGGCACTGGGAGCGGCGCGGCCTCGCCGTCGATCCCGAGCACGTGGCCGCCGCCCCCGGGGCGCCCGCGCTGCTGCAGGCGCTGGTCGGCGCGTATGGGGGCGACGTGCTGCTGCCCCGGCCGTGCCCGGCCTGGTGGACGCCGCAGGTCCGGCTGCTGGGGCGGCGGGCGTACCACGTGCCGACCCCGGCCGAGTGCGGGGGCGTCCCCGACCCGTACGCCCTGCTGGAGACCGTGCGCCGGGTACGGGCCGAGGGCGGCGACCCGCGGGTGCTGCTGCTGTCCGTCGCCGACGACCCGACCGCGACCGTGCCGCCGCCGGAACTGCTGCTGGAGGCCTGCGAGGCCGCCGTCACCGCCGACCTGTTCGTCGTCAGCGACGAGAGCTGGCGCGACACCGTGCACCGGCCGCACGACACCCTCGTCCTCAGCCCCGCCGAGATGCTGCCCGACCGGGCCGCCGTACTCCTCGACCTGTCCGGTGCCCTGCTGCCCGCAGGCTGGCCGGCCGCCGTCGCCCGGTTCCCCGGCACCCCGCAGGGCACCTGGTTGCGGGCCCGCACCCTGGACATCCTCGCCGCCACCGGAGCCCTGGTCGCCGCGCCCGTCGCCGCCGCGGCGGCACACGCCCTCCACGAACCCGACGCGGTCGCCGAACGAGCCCGCGCGGCCGCCGCCCTGCACGGGGCGGTCGCCGCCGCCGTCCACCGGCACCTGCTCGCCGCCGGAGCCCTCGCCCGGCCGCCCCAGGCCGGCCGCCACGTGTACGTCGACCTGACGCCGCTGCGGCCGGGGCTGGCCCGCCACGGCGTCGGCGACGCCATGGAGCTGGAGGACTGGCTCGGCTCCCGGCTCGGCGCCCCCACCCCCGGCGGCCAGCGCTTCGCGGACGAGCTGGGCGAGCTGCGGGTCCGCCTCTCCACCGGGCCGCTGCTCGGTGCGGACCCGGAGGAACGGCTCGCCGCGCTCGCCGCCCCCGACCCCCTCGAACTCCCGCACATACGCGCCTCCCTGGACCTCCTCGACTCGGTCCTGGCCGGGCTGGCCGGTTGACCGGGTCCCACGCCGACCGACACGACGAGCGGAGACTTCTCGATGAGGGACCTGCCCCCCGCCGCCGACCCGGCGCCCCCGCACCCCCCGGCCACCCGTACCCCCGCCACGCCGGCGCCCGTCGCCCCCGTCCCGCCGGCCCCCGTTCCCCCGGGGCCCGCCGCCGCGGCAGCCCGCCCCCCGGGGCCCGCCGCGCCCGCGCCCGTGCGTCCCGGGACCCGGGTGGGCACGGGGCTGCGTCCGGTCGGGGAGCGGCGGGTCTGGCCGCGGTCCTTCGCCGATCGGCTCACCACCCCGCTGCCCGGGCTGCGCGCCTACGCCCGCCTCGCCCGCGAAGGCGTCTTCCGGCCCGGCCCCGAGGGCCTGCGCGGCATCCCCGACCTGCCGTGCCGGCCGGGCCCGCTGCCCGACCTCGTCCCCGGCACCGCCTGCGTCACCTGGGCGGGCCACGCCAGTTGGGTGCTGCGGACCGGCGGGCTGACCGTCCTCACCGACCCCGTCTGGTCCCGCCGGATTCTCGCC
This sequence comes from Streptomyces sp. NPDC127106, assembly GCF_042677605.1. Classification (NCBI taxonomy): domain Bacteria; kingdom Bacillati; phylum Actinomycetota; class Actinomycetes; order Kitasatosporales; family Streptomycetaceae; genus Streptomyces; species Streptomyces sp. NPDC127106. The sequence goes on from NZ_JBHXTC010000044.1 coordinate 58,470, forward strand.
ACCCCGCCCCGCATGACACCCGTCGGCATCCGCTGGGAGGACCTGCCGCCCGTCGATGCGGTGGTCATCAGCCACAACCACTACGACCACCTCGACGCCCCCACCCTCAGACGGCTGCCCCGGCACACCGCCCTCTTCGTCCCGGCCGGCCTCGGCCGCTGGTGCCGCCGTCGCGGCTTCACCCGCGTCACCGAGCTCGACTGGTGGGAGGCCGCCGAACTGGACGGCGTACGCTTCGACTTCGTCCCCGCCCACCACTGGTCGAAGCGGTCCCTCATCGACACCTGCCGCAGCCTGTGGGGCGGCTGGATCCTCACCGACACCCGGTCGGCCACCCCGCACAAGGTGTACTTCGCCGGCGACTCCGGATACGGCCACTGGTTCGCCGAGATCGGCCGTCGCCACCCCGGCATCGACCTGGCCCTGCTGCCGATCGGTGCGTACGCGCCCCGCTGGTGGCTGTGCGACGTCCACGCGGACCCCGAGGAGGCCGTACAGGCCTGCCGGGACGTCGGGGCCCGCCGGATGGCGCCCATGCACTGGGGTACGTTCGTCCTGTCCGCCGAGCCGGTCATGGAGCCGCTGTACCGCGCCCGCGCCGCCTGGGACCGCGCCGGCCTCGACCGGCGGGACCTGTGGGACCTGCCCGTCGGGGCGTCCCGGAGCTGGTGACCGCCGCCCCCGCCCGGGTTCCCCCTACTCCGACTCCGGCGGCCGCAGCCGGCGCCACACCGTCGGCGCCGCACTGACCAGCAGGGCCAGCGCCACCGCCGCCACCACACCCTTCCACGGCTCCGCGAACAGCGACCCGCCCACGATCCCGATCAGCCCGTACGTCGCCGCCCACGCCAGGCATGCCGGCAGGTCGCCCCGCGCGAACCGGCCCAGCGGCAGCTGCGCCAGCAGGCAGGCCAGCATCACCGGGATCCGGCCCGCCGGAACCAGTCGGGACAGCACCAGTACCAGCACCCCGTGCTCGTCCAGCCGCGTCCGGGCCTGCTCCAGCCGCTCCGGTGCCGCCCGCGCGCGCAGCGCCTCCACCCATCGCGAACCGCCCGGGGAGCGCACCCCCCGCTGCCCGAGCCAGTACAGGGTGACGTCGCCGCTGAACGCCGCCGCGGCGGCCACCGCGAACACCACCAGCACCCCCAGCGGCGGCGACTGCTGATGGAACGCCACCACCGCCGCGGAGCTCACCAGCGCCCCCGTCGGCACCACCGGCACCAGCGCGCCCAGCGCCACCAGCACGAACAGCGCCGGGTAGCCGACCGCTTGCTGGGTGCTGTCCTGCGGCACCCGCCCGACCGCCGCCGCAGTGGCCGTGGCCGTCGCCGCTGCCGTCGCCGCCGCGAGCCCGGGCCCCGTCACGGCAGCCGCACCCGCTCCCCGTGCCCCGGCACCCGGACCGCCACCTTCGGCGCCAGCCGCCCGGCGTGCCGCAGGAAATCCTCGCCCGGCGCATGGAACTCGTGCGGCCGCACCGCGTCCAGCCCGATCGGCCAGTACGTCCCGTAGTGCACCGGCACCGCCGCGGCCGGTGCCAGCGAGGCCAGCGCCCGGGCCGCCCGGGCCGCGTCCAGGTGCCCCGGCCCCAGGTACGGGCCCCAGCCGCCCACCGGCAGCAGCGCCACGTCCACCGGCCCGACCTCCTCGGCCATCGACGCGAACAGCCCGGTGTCCCCGGCGAAGTACGTCCGCCGCGCGCCCTGCACCACGTACCCGAGCGCCGGAGCCAGATGCGGCCCGAACGGCAGCCGCCGCCCGTCGTGCCGCGCACTGACCGCCCGTACCGTCACCCCGGAACCCACTCCCACCTCGTCCCCCGGGACCACCTCCGTCACCCTCAGGGACCGCACTCCGGCGAGCCGCGCGAGCCCGGGCACCGCCCGCCGCGCCCCGCGCGGGACGACCAGCCGGGTCCCCGGCGCCAGCCGGGCCAGCGAGGGCAGGTGCAGGTGGTCGGCGTGCAGGTGCGACACCACCGCCACGTCCGCCCGGGCCGCCTCCGCGGGCGGCAGCGCCCCCCGCCGCCTGCGCAGGTGCGCCAGCCGCCGGGCGAACAGCGGGTCCGTCAGCACCCGCACCCCGGAGTCCTCCACCGTGCACGCGGCATGCCCCCACCAGGTGATCTCCACCGGCATCCGGCACCCCCGTCCTGTCGCGGCCCCGCACCGACGGGCCGCACGCCATGAGCCTAGATGCTGCCCGCGACGAGCGCCCGCAACCGAAACCGCCCGCGACCGAAACCGCCCGCGACCGAAACCGCCCGCACCCCTCCTCCCGGGCCGCGGATCGGAGTAGGGTCGGGCGGCATGGATGAGCTGCGCGTGGCCGCGATCGCCAGCCTGGCCCCGCTCGAGGATCTGGACACCGACCCGTTCGCCGTGGACACCCGGAGCCAGCGCGCCATGTGCGACCGCTGGGCCGCCGACCAGGGCTACGTCGTCACCAGGGAGCTGCTCGTCTACGGGCTGCGCCCCGACCACTGCGCGCTGTGGTGCGACGTCGACGCCGGGCAGGTCGACCTGTTCGTCGCCCCCAACCACCGCGTGCTCGCCCGGGCGCTGCGCTCCGTCGAGGAGTTCACCGCGGAGTGCCGGCGGCGGGGCGTACGACTGGAGACGGCCGGGCTCGACGAGCCGCACTACACCTCCGCGATGAAGGCCGAGGTGCACCGCCGGCTCTCCATGCCGACCGCCGGCTACGACGGCACCTGACCGGCCCGCGCCGTACCTGACCGGCTGCCCCGCACCTGACCGGCTGCCCCGCACCCGGCCGCACCGGGACGCCCGCTGTGCGACGCTGGACGAGGCGGCGGGGACCGCGGGCTGCGCGCGCGGGCCCGGGGTGCGCCCCGGCCGTGGCCGGGGAGACACGAGGCGGGTGCGGCGTGCGGCGAGGACGGTTGCGGAGCACGGGCGGCGCCCTGCTGCGCGTGATCGTGGTCTGGGCGGTGTCCACCCTGACGATGCTGGTGCTGGCCGGCATCCTGCCCGACTTCCGGCTACAGTCCGGGGACGGCGACAGCGTCACCCAGGTCGGGCTGACCGCGGCCTGGGGCGCCGGGGCGTTCGGCCTGCTCAGCGCGCTGGTGTGGCCGGTGCTGGTCCGGGCCCTGCTGCTGGTGCCGGCCCTGGTGCTCGGCCTGCTCGTGTTCTTCCTCAACGGCTCCCTGCTGCTGATGGCGCTCCGCCTGATCCCGTCCGGGCACGGGGAGGCGGCTCCCGAGACCGCGGTCGTGGTGGCGGCGGTGATGTCCGCCGTGGCCTCGGCGACCTCGACCGCGCTCGCGGTCCGCGACGACGAGGCGTACCGGCGGCGGCTCTACCGGCTCGCAGACCGGCGGCGACGGCGCCACCGCCGCGGGCCGGGCGCGGACGGCGCCCGGCCCACCCCGCCGGGCCTGCTCTTCCTCCAGCTCGACGGCGTCGGCCACCGGGTGCTGCGCGAGGCCGCGGCGGGCGGGGTGATGCCGATGGTGGCGGACTGGCTGGAGCACAGCCACCGCATCACCCCCTGGCGCACCGACTGGTCCAGCCAGACCGGCGCCAGCCAGCTCGGCATCCTGCACGGCTCCACCTTCGACGTGCCCGCCTTCCGCTGGTACGAGAAGGAGAGCGGCGAGGTGATGGTCTGCAACCGGCCCACCAGCGCCGCCGAACTCCAGCGCCGGGCCGTCGCCCGCACCGGGGACGGCGGGCTGCTCACCCTGGACGGGGCCAGCCGCGGCAACCTGTTCAGCGGCGGCGCCGACCAACTGGCCCTGGTGCTGTCGGTCTCGGCCCGCCGGGGCCGGGCGAACCGCTCGCGGGCGGGCTACTTCGCGTACTTCTCCGACCCGGCGAACGCCGTCCGCACCGCCGTGTCCTTCGTCGCCGAGGTCGGCCGGGAGATCGTCCAGTCGGTACGGGCCCGGCTGCGCGGCGACGGCCCCCGGGTGTCCCGGGGCGGCCTGTACCCGCTGATCCGGGCCTTCGCCACGGTCGTCGAACGCGACGTGGTCGTGGCCGCGGTGATCGGCGACATGCTCGCCGGGCGCTCCGCGATCTACGCCGACCTGGTGGCGTACGACGAGGTCGCCCACCACTCGGGCCCCCGCGGCCGGGACACCGACCAGGTGCTGGCCCGGCTCGACCGCAGCCTCGCGCTCCTCGCGCGGGTCGCCGAGCACGCGCCGCGCACGTACCGGATCGTGCTGCTGTCGGACCACGGGCAGAGCCCGGGGGAGACCTTCCTGAGCCGGTACGGGCTCACCTTGAAGGACCTGGTCCGGGCGGGCTGCGGGCTGCCCGTCTCCCGCCGGGCCGGCACCACCCCCAGCGGGGCCGAAGCCCGGGCGGCCGTGCTGGCGGCCCTGCACCGGCCGGTGGAGGAGGGGGAGGAGGCGCAGCCCCGGCCGGGACGCCGGGAACCGGTGGTGCTGGCCTCGGGCAACCTCGGGGTGATCTCCTTCCCCGGCATGCCCGGCCGGGCCTCGCGGGAGTGGATCGAGCGGGCGCACCCGGCGCTGCTGCCGACCTTGGCCAACCATCCGGGCATCGGGTTCCTGCTGGTGGACGGGGAGGTACTGGGCCCGGGCGGGGCGGTGGCCCGGCTGGCCGAGCCGGGGGAGGCGGAGGCCCTGCTGGCCCCGTTCGGGCCGGGGGCGGCCGGGGCGGTCCGGCGCAGCGACGGCTTCCCGCACGTCCCCGACATCATGGTGAACTCGGCGTACGACCCGCAGACGGGACAGGTGCACGCCTTCGAGGAGCAGATCGGCTCGCACGGCGGCCTGGGCGGGGAACAGGGGGAGGCGTTCTTGATGTGGCCGGCGGACCTGTCGGACCCGGACCCGCCGGGCCCGGTGGGCGCGGAGGCCGTGCACCGCGTCCTGCGGGGCTGGCTGCAGGAGCTGGACGGGCCGCAGGTGCCGCTGGGACCCGCGCAGCCGGCGGTGACGGGAGCGACGGCAGCGGCAGCGGCAGCGGCTGTGGACCCTGCGGAGGCACCGCCCGCGGAGGCGTGGGTGAAGGATCCGCGGTCTCAGGCCCCGCCGAGCGGAACCTTTCCGTCCGCGGGGGTGTCCGTACCGGACGAAAGCCTTTGATTTTGCGGGACCCGCACCGTACCGGAGCATGTGTCGACCTGTCCGGCATGTGAAACACCCGAGGCGCCACCCTTGAGCACCACCCCTGCCATAGCCCCGGCCCCCGAGGCCCCCGCCCCCGAGACCGCAGAGGGGAGCACGGGCGGCCCGCACGCCCGACGCTTCGGCCTCCCGATCGCGACCTGCCTGGTCATGGGCAACATCATCGGCGGCGGCATCTTCCTGCTGCCCGCCTCCGTGGCACCGTTCGGCACGATCAGCCTGGTCGCGTTCGGCGTGCTCACGCTCGGCGCGATCGCCCTCGCCCTGGTCTTCGGCCGGCTCGCCGAGCGCCTCCCGCAGACCGGCGGACCGTACGTGTACGCCCGCGCCGCCTTCGGCGACTTCGCCGGCTTCCTCGCGGCCTGGACGTACTGGATCACCTCCTGGGTGTCGAACGCGGCCCTCGCCGTCGCATCGGTCGGCTACCTCTCGGTCCTCTTCCCGGCCATCGGCGCGCACAAGTGGTCCATGTGCCTGGCGGCCCTGGCCATGCAGTGGCTCCCGGCGCTCGCCAACCTGGCCGGCACCCGCTGGGTCGGCACCGTCCAACTCGTCGCCACCGTCCTGAAGTTCGCCCCGCTGCTGCTGGTGGCCGTCGGCGGCCTGTTCTTCTTCGACCCGGCCAACCTCGGCCCGTTCCAGGCCACCGACCAGAGCCCGGCCGGCGCCCTATCCGCCTCCGCGGCGATCCTCCTCTTCAGCTACCTCGGCGTGGAGTCGGCGGCCGTCAGCGCCGGCGAGGTCCGGGACCCGGCCCGCAACGTAGGCCGGGCCACGATCCTCGGCACCGCCGGCGCGGCCGTCGTCTACCTGCTGGGCACCCTGTCCGTGTTCGGCCTGGTCGCCCACGACCGGCTGGTCGACTCCGAGGCCCCCTTCACCGACGCCGTCAACGCCATGTTCGGCGGGACCTGGGGCGGCACCGTCGTCGCCTGCGCCGCCGTGATCTCCATGGCGGGCGCCCTCAACGGCTGGACCCTGCTCAGCGCGCAGACCCCGTACGCCGCCGCCAAGGACGGCCTCTTCCCCAAGGCCTTCGGGAAGAAGCAGCGCGGCGTCCCGGTGATGGGCGTGCTCGTCACCACCGCCCTGGCCTCCGCCCTGACCGTCTACAACTACACGGCCGGCTCCGGCGGCGTCTTCGAGGTCCTGGTCCTGGTCACCACCTTCACCGCGACCGTCCCCTACCTGCTCGCCACCGCGGCGCAGATCCGCTTCCTGCTGGAGGGCAAGACCGAGCAGGTCCACCGCGGCCGCCTCGTCCGCGACGCCTCCCTGGCCACCGCAGCCTTCGGCTTCTCCATGTGGCTGGTCGCCGGCTCCGGGTACGCCGCCGTCTACCAGGGCACCCTGTTCCTCTTCGCCGGCGTCCTCGTCTACGCCGTGATCGCCGCCCGCAAAGCCCGCGCGGGGGCCTGACCTGCGGGGGTAGCGTGGAAGGAGAGGACAAGCAGGGGGGCGCTAAGGGGTCGCCATGTCCGCGATCAGAGAGACCATCGACATTTCCGCCAGCCCTGAGGACGTCTACGCCTACGTGACGGATCCCAGACACCTCCCGGAGTGGCAGGAGAGTGCCGTCTCCGCCCGCGCCCTGGACGGCGCGCCGCCCCACGTCGGGCAGCGGGTCGCCGTCACCCGGAGGATGGGCAAGCGGGAGTTCCCGATGACGATGGAGGTCAAGCAGCTCGACCCGCCCCGCAGTTGGCACATGCAGGGCGTGGACGGGCCCGTACGCGGCAACATCCACGGGGCCATCGAGCCGCTGGACGGCGGCAAGCGCTCCCGCCTGACCCTGGACCTCGAACTGGAGGGCCACGGCATCGGCAGGGTCATCGCCCCGCTCGTGGCCAAGCCGCACGCGCGCAAGGAGATGGCCCGCAACGAGGAGCGGCTGCGGAACCTGCTGGAACACTGAACCCGCGGGTACGCGCAAGGCCCCCGTACCCCACCCTCACGGGCGTGGTACGGGGGCCGCTGCGTTCCCGGCCGATCCGGGGATCAGTCGAGGTAGTCGCGCAGCACCTGGGAGCGCGACGGGTGGCGCAGCTTCGACATCGTCTTCGACTCGATCTGCCGGATGCGCTCACGGGTGACCCCGTACACGCGGCCGATCTCGTCGAGGGTCTTCGGCTGGCCGTCGTTGAGGCCGTAGCGCATGGAGACGACGCCCGCCTCGCGCTCGGAGAGCGTGCCGAGGATCGACTGCAGCTGCTCCTGGAGGAAGGTGAAGGAGACCGCGTCGGCCGGGACGACCGCCTCGGAGTCCTCGATGAGGTCACCGAACTCGCTGTCGCCCTCCTCACCCAGCGGGGTGTGCAGGGAGATCGGCTCGCGGCCGTACTTCTGGACCTCGATGACCTTCTCGGGGGTCATGTCGAGCTCCTTGCCCAGCTCCTCCGGAGTGGGCTCGCGGCCGAGGTCCTGGAGCATCTGCCGCTGCACGCGGGCGAGCTTGTTGATGATCTCGACCATGTGGACGGGGATGCGGATGGTGCGCGACTGGTCGGCCATGGCACGCGTGATCGCCTGCCGGATCCACCAGGTCGCGTACGTGGAGAACTTGAAGCCCTTGGTGTAGTCGAACTTCTCCACCGCGCGGATCAGACCGACGTTGCCCTCCTGGATGAGGTCCAGGAAGAGCATGCCGCGGCCCGTGTAGCGCTTGGCGAGGGAGACCACGAGGCGGAGGTTGGCCTCCAGCAGGTGGTTCTTGGCCCGGCGGCCGTCCTCGACCAGGATCTCCAGCTCGCGCCGGTACGCGGGCTTGAGGTCCTCCTCCTCTTCGAGCTTGTACTCGGAGAACAGGCCGGCCTCGATCCGCTTGGCGAGCTCGACCTCCTGCTCGGCGTTGAGCAGCGGCACCTTGCCGATGAGCTTGAGGTAGTCCTTGACCGGGTCGGCGGTGGCACCGGCCACCATGACCGTCTGGGCCGGGGCGTCGTCCTCGTCCTCGTCGGACAGCACGAAGCCCTGACCGCCCGGGGTCTCCTCCTCGACCTCGTCGACGAGCTCCTCGGTCTGCCAGTCCTCGCCCTCGGCGGACGGGTTCTCGGCGTCGTCGACGTCCTTGGCGGTGGTCTTCTTGGCCGCCGTGGTCTTCTTCGCGGCGGTCTTCTTCGCCGCGGCCTTCTTGACCGTCCGCTTCTTCGGCTCGGCGGCGGCCTCCGCCGCCACGGCCTGCGGCGCGGCGGCCGGCGTGGCGGATATTGCCGCCGCGGAGGCGGCGGTGGCGGCGGCCGGGGCAGCGGCCTGCGCCGCAGCAGCAGCAGCAGCGGCGGCCGCGGTGGCGGCCTTGCTGCGCGCGCCGATCGGGCGCGGCGCGGCCACCTTCTTGGTCACGGTGCGGGCCGGGGCGGCGGCAGCCTTGCGGGGCTTCTTGGCGGCAGCCTTGGTGGCGGGGGCCGCGCTGACGTGGAGGGCGACACCCTCCTCGTCCAGGACCTGGTTCAGGCTGCGCAGGACCCGCTTCCACTGGTCCACCGGGATGCGGCCGGCCTCGAAGGCCTGGCGCACGTCGTCACCGTTGATGTGACCCTGCTCGCGGCCGCGCTCGACGAGCGCGACCAGGGCCTCGGAATCGGCGATCTCCGGAGGGAACGTACGGGACGGGCTGAGCGACACAAGAAGCCTCTCGTTGCGAACAGATAAGGAAGGGCGGACATCATCGCGCGGACTCGGGAAACAGACCTCAGGGGGGTCTGTATTCCGGGGCCGCGCGAGGACACCTGTCGGTTCATCGCATGCCCGAGTCGATTCGTTACGCGCTGAATTGAGTGACCTGCGCCACGCTGTGGACGCGCAACCGATCGGTCGGAAATCCGTCCGCGCGCCCGCGCGTCCCGGCCGGGCTGTGCCCGCTCAGCCCGGCTTGCGCGCTTCGACGAGGAAACGGGCGGTGTGCGCCACGAACGGGCCCTTCCGCTCGATCTCCTCGTGCAGCTCCTGCAAGCGGTCACGGTACTGGGCGACGGTGAAGCCCGGAACCATCCAGATCACCTTCCGCAGGAAGTAGATCACCGCCCCGATGTCGTGGAACTCCGTCCGCAGCCGCTCCGAGCGCAGGTCGACGACCTCCAGCCCCGCCTTCGTCGCGTCGGCGACCGCGTCGTCGGGATGCCGGGCGCGCCGGACCTCCTCCGGCTGCGGCCCGAGGAAGTACTCGACGAGCTCGAAGACGCTCGACGGCCCGACCTGCTGGGAGAAGTACGTGCCGCCCGGGCGCAGCACCCGCGCGATCTCCTCCCACCAGATGGTCACCGGATGCCGGCTGCACACCAGCTCGAACGACTCGTCCCCGAACGGCAGCGGCGGCTCGTCGGCGTCCGCGACCACCACCGCGCCCAGCGGGTGCAGCAGCCGGGTGGCCTTGTCGATGTTCGGCGGCCACGACTCGGTCGCCGCGGTCAGCGGCGGCAGCGGGCCCGCTCCCGCGAGCACCTCGCCCCCGCCGGTCTGGATGTCCAGGACGGAGCGGACCCGGGCGAGCCGCTCGCCCAGCATCCGCTGATAGCCCCAGGACGGCCGCTGCTCGGTGGCGCGCCCGTCGAGCCAGGAGAAGTCCCACCCCTCCACCGAGACGGACTCGGCCTCCGCCACCAGATGGTCGAATGTGCGTGTCATGTCCCATATCGTTCCAGGGCGGGCGCCGGTGCTCCACCGATTTGCCCGCGTCCCCCGGCCCCGCAGCAGGGCCCCGCGGGCCGCCCGGCGCCGTCCACTACAGTGGGCACGGGCCGTGACTGGCGTTCGGGTGGATCACCACCGGGGAGCGGCCCGGCGCACGTCACACCCGTCGTGCGTCCGGCGTACCCCGCGTACGCCGACTGCCGCGCGCCTGGGCGAACCGCGATCCGCAGCGACGCCCAGGAGACCCCTATGACGACTGCCACCGCCCGCCTCATGGACGGCACCGCCCTCGCCCGCCGCATCACGGAGCAGACCGCCGCCCACGCGGCGAAGCTGACCGAGCGCACCGGCACCGCGCCCTGCCTCGCGACCGTCCTGGTCGGCGAGGACCCGGCCTCCGTCACGTACGTCCGCATGAAGCAGAACCGCTGCGCCAAGGCCGGGATCACCTCCCGCCACGTGGCCCTGCCCGCCGGGACGACCACCGAGGAGCTCGTCGCCACGATCACGGCCCTGTCCGAGGACCCCGAGATCAGCGGCATCCTGCTCCAGCACCCGGTCCCGCACCACATCGACGAGCGCGCCGCCTTCGAGGCCATCGCCCCGGGCAAGGACGTCGACGGCGTCACCATGCACTCCTTCGCCGCCATGGGCTTCGGCCTGCCGGGCTTCGTCTCCTGCACCCCCGGCGGCATCATGCGCCTGCTCGCCGCGTACGACGTGGACCTCACCGGCAAGCACGCCGTGGTCGTCGGCCGCAGCGCCATCCTCGGCAAGCCCGCCGGCATGCTGCTGCTGGAGCAGAACGCCACCGTCACCTACTGCCACTCCCGCACCCAGGACCTGTCCTCCCTCGTCCGCCAGGCCGACGTCCTGGTCGCCGCCGTCGGCAAGGCCGAGTTCATCCGCGGCGAGGACATCAAGCCGGGCGCCGTGGTCCTGGACGCCGGCTACAACGAGGGCAACGTCGGCGACGTCCACTTCGAGTCCGCCGCGGCCCGCGCCTCGCTGATCACCCCGGTCCCCGGCGGCGTCGGCCCGATGACCATCGCCGTGCTGCTGGAGCAGACCGTGCAGGCGGCCGCCGCGCAGGCCGGCCTCTCCCTCGCGGACCTCTGACCGACACCCGGCGACCGGCCCCGGACCCGCCCCCGGGCCGCCGCATCGGGCGGGGGCCAGGTCTGGATGCAGATTAACCACCCCGGCCGGCAGGTGGGCGCGGAGATGCCCGGCACCGCCTGGGCG
>NZ_JBHXTC010000045.1:0-37833 GCF_042677605.1 Streptomyces sp. NPDC127106
CAACGCCAGGCGGTCTGGTAGCTCACGCCCTGCTGCCGCGCCCAGTCCGAAAGCTTCACAAGGCCAAGGTATTCGAGACGTACGGCTAGAGGTGAATATGAATGACCAGAAAACCTGTAGCAGCTTTCACCCCCAGGAGCGGGAGCAGAGGACGAGGCGGTAGCCGTCCGGGTCGGCGATGGTGACGCCGTGTTCGTCCCAGTACGGGTTGTGGGCGGTGACCCGGGAGCCGCCGCGGGCGAGGAGCCGCTCGACGAGTGCCTCGTCGGGCGGCTCGCCGAGGTAGACGACGAAGAGGTCGTCCACGGTGGGGGAGGGCGCGAGCGGGTTCCGGGGGTCACGGGTGAGCTCGAAGTGCCAGCCTCCGTCGGCCGGGCCGACCATGAGCAGCTCGTGCTTCCCGGGCTCGGGCTCGTTGTTGCGCCACAGCACGGCAAGCCCCAGACCGTCGACGTAGAACCGCTCGGCCGCCCCGAGGTCAAGGCTGGGGCGGGCGATCCGGACGTGTGTGCCAGGAGTGATCATGCAGGGAGCGTACGGGGGTGGGGGCCGGGTTTCGGCGGGGCGGGGTCGGATGAGCATCCGGGAACCCTCGAAGGAGGCCAGGGGGGTACGAGAGCCAGAAACGGCCCCGTCAGAGCAGCAGGGGCCTGGGCTGCGCCTCGCAGCGTCCCCAGACCTCCCCCGCTCTGCGATCACGGCCCGTTCGGGAGCGAGGCGGCCCCTACCTGCAAGGAATGTTGACCAGGGGCCCGTCGGCCGCGGCGGACGCCGGGTGGGTCAGAGGTACTGGGCGTAGGTGTCCAGGGCGCGGAGGATCTCGGGTTCGTCCGTCGAGGGGAGTTGGAGGACCACCTCCTCGATGCCCAGGTCCCTGTAGTGCGCGAGCTTGCCCGGGTTGGGGTGGACCGCGTACGGGACGACGTGGAGGGACTTCGGGTCGCGGCCGGCGGCCTCCCAGACCTGGCGCAGGACCGGTAGGGATTCGGTCAGGCCTCCGCCGCCGATGGGGAGCCAGCCGTCGGCGTGGTCGGCGATGGCTGCGAACAGCTTGGCGCCGGCGGCGCCGCCGAGGAGGGTGCGCGGGCCGTGGAGGGGCTGGCCGGGGCTGAGTTCGCGCGGGGGTTGGGCGGGCTTGGGGTGGGCCTGGCTGGCCCGGACGGAGGAGTACTGGCCGACGTACGCGGCGGGCTCGGGGGCCCACAAGGCGCGCATCAACGCCATGCGGTCGCGGACGAGTTCGCGGCGGGTGCGCCAGTCGACGCCGTGGTCGGCGGCCTCCTCGACGTTCCAGCCGTAGCCGACGCCGAAGGTGAGGCGGCCGCCGGAGAGGTGGTCCAGGGTGGCGACCTGCTTGGCGAGGACGATCGGGTCGTGCTGGGCGACCAGGGTGATGCCGGTGCCGAGGCGGAGCCGCTCGGTGACGGCGGCGGCCTGGGCGAGGGCCACGAAGGGGTCGAGGGTGCGCCCGTACATTTCGGGGAGGTCGCCGCCCATGGGGGCCGCGGTGTCCCGGGAGACGGGGATGTGGGTGTGCTCGGGCAGGTAGAGGCCGGCGAAGCCGCGTTCCTCCAGGCTGCGGGCGAGGCGGACGGGGGTGACGGTCCGGTCGGTCAGGAAGACGGTCGTGGCGATCCGCATGGGCGAGGGCACCTCCGTGACGGGTGAGGCCACGGTACGGGGATCTGCCGGTCGGCGGCAGGGGGCCGGGCCGGGTCAGGCGCGCGGGTAGCGGGCCAGCCAGGCCGGGGCGGAGACGCCGGGGCCGTGGAGGGTCGGGCCCTGGGTCATCTCCAGGGCGAAGTCGTCGGCGAGCTCCAGGAGGGTGGCGCGGCCTTCCAGGTCGGCGAGCCAGGCGGCCGGGAGGGCGGTCTCGCCGTGGAGGGCGCCGAGGAGGGCCCCGCACAGGGCGCCGGTGGCGGAGGAGTCGCCGCCGTGGTTGACGGCCAGGCGCAGGCCATGGGGAGCGTCCTCGGCGACCAGGGCGCAGTAGACGGCGACGGCCAGGGTGTCCTCGGCGTCGCCGTTTTCGCCGGGGGAGAGGGAGGCGACGGTTTTGGCGGAGGGGGTGTGGGTGGAGGTGGCGGCGGTGAGGGCGCGTTGAAGGGCGTCGGTGATCGGCTGGTGGTCTGAGCGGCTGCCGAGGAGGCCGAGGGTGCGCTGGACGGCGGTGTCGAGGGTGTCGCCGCGGGTGAGGCCGTGGACGATGACGGCGAAGGCGGCTGCGGAGAGGTAGGCGGTGGGGTGGCCGTGGCTCTGGACGGCGCATTCGACGGCGAGTTGGAGGACGAGGGCGGGCTCCCAGCCGACCAGCAGTCCGAAGGGGGCCGAGCGGGTGGTGGCGGCGGCGTCGCGGGCGGTGGGGTTCTTGGGCCGGTCGAGGGTGCCGCGGGTGGCGTCGGCGAAGCCGGTCAGGCAGGCGCGGCCGGGGCTGCGGCGGGCGTAGAGCCATTCCTGGCGGGCGAGCCAGCCGTCGTCCTCGCGGCGTTCGTCGGGGCCCCAGTCGTGCTGGGTGGCGTTCCAGCGCAGGTAGGCGCGGTGCACGTCGGTGGGCGGGTGCCAGGCGCCGGTGTCGCGGCGTACGTGGGCGCGGATCAGGCCGTCGACGGTGAAGAGGGTGAGCTGGGTGCAGGAGCTGACGCGGCCGCGGTGGCCGTCCGCGGGTTCCGTGAGGCCGGCGGGGCCGTGGGCGTCGCGGATGCCGTCGAGGGAGAGTCCGGCGACGGGGGCGCCGAGGGCGTCGCCGATGGCGGAGCCGAGGAGGGTGCCGCGGACGCGGCTGCGGAAGTCCTGCTGTTCGGTGCGGCCCCAGAGGCCGGTGGCGAGGGGGGACCGGCCGCCGAGGGTGCCGCCGGCCGGGCGGGCCGGTGGCGTCGCTGCGGTGGTGTTCGTCCCGGTGTTGGTTGCCGTGTCCATCGTGCTGCCCCCCGACTGCCCCGCGTGTTCTGGCGCGCACTGTAGTGGACATGCCTGATCAGAGCCGGAGGAAGGCGATCAAGAGGCCCGTAAGTGAGGAGAGAAAGGCCGGATTGTGTGGTGTGGTGGGCGCGGGCGCCCGCGGCCGGGGGGTGTCCGATGTGCGGTGATGCGTTAGTGGCACGTTTTGCCACTTGCCTTCGGGTCGGCCGTTTCCAGCCATGTCACGTTCACGCGGTGTTCCCCGCCCGCCCGGAGCCTCGGCGGCATGAAGAAGGCACTCCTCGCGACGGCCGCCGTCACCGCCGCGCTCACCGCATCCCTGGCCGCCGCCCCGGCCGCCACCGCCGTCCCCGCCTCCGCCGACTGGGACCTGCCCTGGCTCGGCCACCACCACAGCCGTACCGCCATCCCGTTCACCGAAGCCACCGTCACCGCCGGCGCCACCACCGGCACGTACACCCTGACCTGGAAGGCCCCCGGAGTCCGTCGCGTCCTGGTCAAGGCCGGCGGCAAGGTCGTCGCCCGGGGCGGCGCCGAGGGCCGGGCATTGGTCACCGGCCTGCCCGCCGCCGACCGCCAGTGGTTCGACTTCGACCCCGACCGCGGTGGCTCCCTGCACCTCGCCGACCGCCTCATCACGCTCGAAGGCGCCGTCAACTTCCGTGACGCCGGCGGTTACCGCACCACCACCGGCCAGTGGGTCAAGATGGGCGAGGTCTACCGCTCCGACGCCCTGGACGAGCTGACCGAGAACGACCTGGCCAAGCTCCGCCGCCTGGGCGTCCGCAGCGTCTTCGACCTCCGCATGGAGAGCGAGCGGGCCAAGGACCCCGACAAGGTCCCGGCGGGCGCCACCTACACCGTCGCCGACGTCTTCGCCGGCTCCGGCTCCTTCCAGACCATGCCCAGGACCCCCGACGAGGCGGTCAAGGCCATGGTCGACGCCGAGAAGGCCATGGTCTCCGGCGAAGGCGGCAAGAAGGCGTACGGCCAGGTCTTCGAGGGTGTGCAGCGCGACCGTGACCGCGCCCTCCTCTTCCACTGCACCGCCGGCAAGGACCGCACCGGCTGGGCCGGCGCGACCCTGCTCACCGCCCTCGGCGTGCCGCGCGAGACCGTGCTGGCCGACTACCTGGCCAGCAACGACTACCGCAAGGCGGCCAACGACGCGATCCTGTCGCACCTGCCGGCCCAGCAGGCGGCCGTCTACAAGCCGATGCTCGACGTCCGACCCGAGTACCTCGACTCCGGCTACGCCGAGGTCGAGGCGAAGTACGGCACCTTCGACCGCTACCTCGGCGCGGGCCTCGGCATCGACGCCCGCGAGCTGAAGCAGCTGAGGAAGGACCTCCTCGTCGGCTGACCGCCGGCCCCGCGGCGGCCCGCCTCAGTCCAGTACGGGCAGCAGCTCCGGCAGGTGCCCGTCCGAGGCCGCCGCCGCGCGCTGCCGCTCCTGCGGCACCTCCCCGTACAGCGTCGTACGGGGCCGGGCCGGCCGCCCGGCGGCCGCGGCGACCGCGACCAGGTCCTTGACGGACTTGTACGAGCCGTAACTCGACCCCGCCATCCGGGAGATGGTCTCCTCCATCAGGGTCCCGCCGAGGTCGTTGGCGCCCGAGCGGAGCATTTCCGCCGCGCCCTCCGAGCCCAGCTTCACCCAGCTCGTCTGGATGTTGGTGATGTGCGGGTGCAGCAGCAGCCGGGCCATCGCCGTCACGGCCCGGTTGTCGCGGACCGTCGGGCCGGGCCGGGCGATGCCCGCCAGGTACACGGGCGCGTTGGTGTGGATGAACGGCAGCGTCACGAACTCGGTGAACCCGCCCGTCTGCTGCTGGATGCGGGCCAGCGTGCGCAGGTGCCCCAGCCAGTGCCGCGGCTGGTCCACGTGCCCGTACATCATGGTCGAGGAGGACCGGATGCCGAGCTCGTGCGCGGTGGTGACGACGTCGATCCAGTCCGCCGTCGGCAGCTTGCCCTTGGTGAGGACCCAGCGGACCTCGTCGTCGAGGATCTCCGCCGCCGTCCCCGGAATGGAGTCCAGCCCGGCCTCCTTCGCCGCGGTCAGCCAGTCCCGTACGGACATGCCGGTGCGGGTGGCGCCGTTGACGACCTCCATCGGGGAGAAGGCGTGCACGTGCATGCCCGGCACCCGCTCCTTCACCGCCCGCGCGATGTCGAAGTACGCCGTCCCCGGCAGGTCCGGGTGGATGCCGCCCTGCATGCACACCTCGACCGCGCCCACGTCCCAGGCCTGTGCGGCCCGGTCGGCGACCTGCTCCAGCGACAGCGTGTACGCGTCGGCGTCGGTGCGGCGCTGCGCGAACGCGCAGAAACGGCAGCCGGTGTAGCAGACGTTCGTGAAGTTGATGTTCCGCGTGACGATGTACGTGACGTCCTCGCCCACCACCGCCCTGCGCAGCTCGTCCGCGATCCGGCACAGCGCGTCCAGCGCCGGCCCGTCCGCGTGCAGCAGGGCCAGCGCCTGGTCGTCGGTGAGCCTCGTGGGGTCGTCGGCGGCCTGGGCGAGGGCCGCCCGTACGTCGGTGTCGATGCGCTCCGGGGCCATGCCGGGTGCGGCGGCCTCGCGCAGGGCGTCCCAGTCGCCGTAGACGTGGTCGAAGTCCTCGCGGCGGTCGCCGGTGCGGCCCTCGGTGTCGACGGCGGTGTGCAGGTCGGTGCGCCCGGTGGCGGTGAACGCCTCCTCCGGCTCCTGCCACGGCCGCCCGACGACCTCGGCGTCGGGCCGGGCGAGGCCGGTCTCCGGGTCGGCGAGGGCCTCGACGTGCGGCAGCAGGCGGGGGTCGAGCCAGGGTTCGCCGCGCCGGACGAACTCCGGGTAGACGCAGAGCCGTTCCCGCAGCTCGAAGCCGGCGGCCGCGGACTGCTCGGCGAGCCGCTCGATCTGCGGCCAGGGCCGCTCGGGGTTGACGTGGTCGATGGTCAGCGGGGAGACCCCGCCCCAGTCGTCGATGCCGGCGCCGACGATGCGGGCGTACTCCCCGTCGACCAGGTTCGGCGGGGCCTGGAGGCAGGCCGACGGGCCCATGATGTGCCGGGCCACGGCGATGGTCGCGACGAGGTCGTCGAGGTCGGCGTCCGGCATGCCGCGCATCGCCGTATCCGGCTTGGCGCGGAAGTTCTGGATGATCAGTTCCTGGATGCCGTGGTACGCGCGGGCCGTGCGCCGGAGCGCGAACAGCGACTCGGCGCGCTCCTCGTAGGTCTCCCCGATGCCGATCAGCAGGCCGGAGGTGAAGGGGACGGACGAGCGTCCGGCGTCCTCCAGGACCCGCAGCCGGACGGCCGGCTCCTTGTCGGGAGAGCCGTAGTGGGGCCCGCCGGGCTCCGACCACAGGCGGGTCGCGGTGGTCTCCAGCATCATGCCCATGGACGGGGCGACCGGCTTGAGCCGCTGGAAGTCCGCCCAACTCAGCACACCCGGGTTGAGGTGCGGCAGCAGGCCGGTCTCCTCCAGGATCCGGATGGAGATGGCGCGGACGTAGGAGATGGTGTCGTCGTAGCCGTGCGCTTCCAGCCATTCGCGGGCCTCGGGCCAGCGGTCCTCGGGCTTGTCCCCGAGGGTGATGAGGGCTTCCTTGCAGCCGAGGGCGGCGCCGCGGCGGGCGATGTCGAGGACCTCGTCCGGCGACATGTACATCCCGTGCCCGGCGCGGCGCAGCTTCCCGGGGACGGTGACGAAGGTGCAGTAGTGGCATTTGTCGCGGCAGAGCCGCGTGAGGGGTATGAAGACGCTCTTCGAGTACGTGATCACGCCGGGCCGGCCGGCCGCCGCGAGTCCGGCGTCGCGGACGCGCGCGGCGGAACCGGCGAGGTCCTCCAGGTCCTCGCCGCGCGCCTGGAGCAGTACGGCTGCCTCGGTCGCGTCGAGCGCGACGCCGTCCCGGGCACGCCGGAGCGCGCGGCGCATCGCGTTCTGGGTCGGGGCGTCACTCGCAGGGGTCATGCGGTGAGCATACGATCCAGTAGCCCGTCGGCGGGGTGCCGACCGGCGCTCACCGCATCAGCTCACCGGCGTTGACCAGCAGGGATTGGCCGGTTATCGACCGTGCCCGGTCGGAGGCGAGGAACGCGGCGGCGTCGGCGACGTCCCCGTCGGTGGCGAGGTCGGGCAGGGCCGTACGGGCGGCGAGCCGGGCGCGGACCTCGGCTTCGGGGACGCCCTCGGAGTGCGCGGTGAAGGTGACGAAGGCCTGCACGGGCGGCCCCCACATCCAGCCGGGCAGCACGGTGTTGACGCGGATCCGGTGCGGGCCGAGCTCGCGGGCCATGGAGTACATGGCGGAGGTGAGGGCGCCCTTGGACGCGGCGTACGCGGCCTGCTGCACCTCGTTGGGCGCGGCCACGGCGGACTGCGTGCCGATGATGACGACGGAGCCGCCGCGCTGCTTGAGGGCGGGCAGGCAGGCACGGGTCATGCGGAGGGTGCCGAGCAGGTTGACGTCGAGGACCTGCGCCCAGGTGCCGAAGTCGGCGTCTTCGAGGCCGCCGAAGTGGGAGTCCCAGGCGGCGACGTGGACGACGGCGTCGATTCCGCCGAACCGCTCGACCGCGAGGGCGGCCAGCGCCCCGCACTGGCGCTCGTCGGTGATGTCGGTGGCCCGGTAGGCGGTGTGGGTGCCGTCGGGGTCGATCTCGGCGGCGGATTTGGCCAGATTCGCCTCGGTCCGCGCGCCGAGCACGGCCTGTCCGCCGTCCCGTACGACGGCTGCGGCGACCTGGTGGCCGAGCCCGGCCCCGACGCCGGAGACGATGACGGTCTTCCCTTGCAGCAGCATGCGCGATCGCCTTCCGGAGCGGGAAGCCTGCTTGGCTGATGGCCCGTCAGATTAAATCCCTGCCGTCGCGGGGGGAAGGGCCGGGACGGTAGCGCGTACTCCGTGGGGGGTGCGGGGTGCGGGGTGCGGGTGCTGGGGGTGCGGGGGGTGCGGGGGGTGGTGCGGGGAGTGCGGGGGCAGGGGCTGTAGAGGGCGCGGGGGATGCAGAGGCGCAGGGGATGTGCGGGGGGTGCGATCAGGCCGCTCGGCGGCCGAATCGCCACCGGTCCGTAAACGTCAACCGGGCCAAGATCACCGCATTGGGGGACTCTCGCCCCGTCAGAGGGCGCAGCGGGTGTAGCAGCCCGTTACTGTTCCCCGGGATTGGCCGGATTCCCGGATATACGCCCCCTTTTCCTCCTCTTTCACCGGTGACGTGCGGGTACGCGCCGGTCACCGCCCCTTGCGAAGGAGAGCTCGTCGATGACCGTTGACAGCAGCCCCGAGACGCAGCTGGAACCCCCGCAGCAGACCAGCCTGGGCACGGCAGCTGCCCGCAACCTCGCCACCACCACCAAGTCCGCCCCGCAGATGCAGGAGATCACCTCCCGCTGGCTGCTGAAGACGCTCCCCTGGGTCGAGACCAAGGGCGGCGCCTACCGGGTGAACCGCAGGCTCAGCTACACGGTCGGCGACGGGCAGATCGAGTTCGTCCAGGACGGCGCAACGGTCCGGGTGATCCCCCGCGAGCTCAACGAACTGGCCATGCTGCGCGGCTTCGACGACCCCGAGGTGCTGACCGCGATCGCCGGCCGGTGCGTCCAGCGCGACTTCCGCGCCGGCGAGGTGCTGGTGGAACGCGGCGGCCGTGCCGAGCACATCCACCTGATCGCCCACGGTCGGGTCAGCCAGACCGGCGAAGGCAAGTACGGTGACGAGGTCGCCGTCTCCGTCCTCGCCGACGGCGACCGCTTCGGCGAGCACGCCCTGCTGGACGGCCAGGGCACCTGGGACTACACGGCCACCGCCGAGACCCCCGGCACCCTGCTCACCCTCTCCCGCGCCGACTTCGAGGCCGTCATGTCCTCGGCGCCGGCCCTGCGCAGCCACATCGAACGGTTCACCGCGCTCCCGCACCAGCGGCAGAACCGTCACGGCGAGGCCGAGATCGCGATGTCGTCCGGCCACACCGGCGAGCCCGAGCTGCCCGGCACCTTCGTCGACTACGAGCTCCACCCGCGCGAGTACGAGCTCTCCATCGCGCAGACCGTGCTCCGGATCCACACGAGGGTCGCCGACCTCTACAACGGGCCGATGAACCAGACGGAGGAGCAGCTCAGGCTCACCATCGAGGCGCTGCGCGAGCGCCAGGAGCACGAGCTGATCAACAACCGCGAGTTCGGCCTCCTCCACAACGCCGACTTCAAGCAGCGGATCCAGACCCACTCCGGCCCGCCCACCCCCGACGACCTGGACGAGCTGCTCTGCCGCCGCCGCGGCACCAAGCTCATCCTGGCCCACCCCAAGACGATCGCGGCGATCGGCCGCGAGTTCAACGCCCGCGGTCTCTACCCGGACCACGTCGACCTGGGCGGCCAGTCCGTGCCGGCCTGGCGCGGCGTCCCGATCCTCCCTTGCAACAAGATCCCGATCAGCAAGGAGAACACCAGCTCCATCATCGCCATGCGTACCGGCGAGGAGAACCAGGGCGTCATCGGCCTGCGCCAGACCGGCCTGCCGGAGGAGTACGAGCCGGGCCTGTCGGTGCGGTTCATGGGCATCGACGAGAAGTCGATCATCTCCTACCTGGTCACGGCCTACTACTCCGCCGCCGTCCTGGTGCCCGACGCCCTCGGCGTGCTGGAGAACGTACAGATCGCCCGCAAGCAGGGCTGAGGGCCCACCCACGGGCCAGGGCCACGGCCAGGGTCACGGGCCAGGGTCACGGGCCAGGGCCACGGGCCGCTCGATCCCGCATCGGCCCGCGCCCCTGCCTGATTCCGCGCCCGAGCCGATTCCGCGCCCGTGCCCCATTCCGCGCCCGAGCCCGGTTCGGTGCCCGGGTCTGTGCCTGCGCCCGCCTCCACACCCGGCGGCACCGGCCGCCCGGACCCGTCCGGGCCGGCCGGGCGCGCCCGGGATCCGGGACAGTCCCACCACTCACCAAGGAGACACGGATGCCCGACCCTGGGCCTTCCCCTCTGCAGTCGAGCCCGCCCGTCGCCGCCGCGGCGTACGGCCTCGGCCGCGGCGCGCCCGCGGGCCGGCCCGGACTGCCCTCCGGGCCACCCCTGCTGCACGTAGGCCGCGCCGCGGACGCGGCAGCGGTTCCGGTTCCGGTTCCGGTGTCGGTTTCGCTGCCGGGGCCGATGTCGGCACCGGTCCCGGGGCCGGCGCCGGCGGCTGAGCCGGATCTGGCGCCGGAGCCGGGCCGGGAGCTGACGAGGATCCTGGCCGGCCCCAGCGGCCTGGGCACGACGAGCCTGCACTTCGGGCGGCGGGCGGAGCTGCCGGCTGCGTCGGACCTGCCCGCAGCGTCGGACCTGCCCGCGCTGCCGGAGCCGGCCGCCCCGGCGGAGGGCCGGCCGATCCCGGGCCTCTACTACCACCCCGTGCCGGAACCCGACCCGGCCCGCGTCGCGGAGGTCAGCCACCGGATCAAGCGGTGGGCGGTGGACGAGGTCCAGGCGTACCCCCCGGACTGGGAGGACCAGTTCGACGGCTTCTCCGTGGGCCGCTACATGGTCGCCTGCCACCCGGACGCGCCGACCGTCGACCACCTGATGCTGGCCACGCGGCTGATGGTCGCCGAGAACGTCGTCGACGACATCTACTGCGAGGACCACGGCGGCACGCCGGTCGGCCTGGGCGGCAGGCTCCTGATGGCGCACACCGCCCTCGACCCCGTCCACACGACGAGCGAGTACCAGCCGGCGTGGGCGGAGTCGCTGCACTCGGACGCCCCGCGGCGCTCCTACCGCTCCGCCATGGAGTACTTCGTCCGGGCGGCCACCCCGTCCCAGGCCGACCGGTTCCGGCACGACATGGCCCGCCTCCACATGGGCTACCTCGCGGAGGCCGCCTGGGCCGAGACGGACTACGTCCCGGAGGTGTCCGAGTACCTGGCGATGCGGCAGTTCAACAACTTCCGCCCGTGTCCCACCATCACCGACACGGTCGGCGGCTACGAACTCCCCGCGGACCTCCACGCCCTGCCCGCCATGCAGCGGGTGATCGCGCTCGCGGGGAACGCCACCACCATCTCCAACGACCTGTACTCGTACACCAAGGAACTCAGTGCCCGCGGCAAGCACTTGAACCTGCCCGTGGTGATCGCCGAACGCGAGGGCCTCTCCGACAAGGACGCCTACCTGAAGGCCGTCGAGGTCCACAACGACCTCATGCACGAGTTCGAGGCCGCCTCCGCCGAATTGGCCGCCGCCTGCCCCGACCCGCGCGTCGTGCGCTTCCTGCGCGGCGTGGCCGTATGGGTCGACGGCAACCACTACTGGCACATGACCAACACCTATCGCTACACCCTGCCCGACTTTTGGTAAGCAGAATGGATTTACCCATGACGAGCGTCGACCTTCCCGCCTCCACCGACACCGCCGCCGCCACCACCTTCATCCCCGCCCCGGCGACCCCCTACCAGGGCGACATCGCCCGTTACTGGAACGAAGAGGCCAGGCCCGTGAACCTGCGCCTCGGCGACGTCGACGGCCTTTACCACCACCACTACGGCATCGGCGCCATCGACCACGAGGCCCTCGGTGACCCCGCCGACAGCGCGTACGAGAAGAAGCTGATCGCCGAACTCCACCGCCTGGAGTCGGCCCAGACGGATGTCCTCCTCGACAACCTCGGCGCCATCGGCCGCGACGACCTCCTCATCGACGCGGGCTGCGGCCGCGGCGGCACCATGGTCATGGCCCACCAGCGATTCGGCTGCAAGGTCGAGGGCGTGACGTTGTCGGCCAAGCAGGCCGACTTCGGCAACAACCGTGCACGGGAGCTGGGCATCGCGGACTCCGTCCACTCCCGCGTCTGCAACATGCTCGACACGCCCTTCGAGACCGGCCAGGCCGCCGCCTCGTGGAACAACGAGTCCAGCATGTACGTCGACCTGCACGACCTCATGGCCGAGCACTCCCGCGTCCTCGCCGTCGGCGGCCGCTACGTCACCATCACCGGCTGCTGGAACCCGCGCTACGGGCAGCCGTCGAAGTGGGTCTCGCAGATCAACGCCCACTTCGAGTGCAACATCCACTCGCGGCGGGAGTACCTGCGCGCCATGGCCGACAACCGCCTCGTTCCGCAGGCGATCATCGACCTGACGCCGGAGACGCTGCCGTACTGGAAGCTGCGCGCCACGTCGTCCCTGGTGACCGGGATCGAGGAGGCGTTCATCAAGTCCTACGAGGACGGCTCGTTCCAGTACGTCCTGATCGCGGCGGACCGCGTCTGACGGTCGGAGCGGACAGAGACCGGGCCCGTGGCACTGCTGCGGGTCCGGTCCCGTACCCCGTACGTGGGCGGGCTGCGCTCGGGCGGCGGTGTGACGGTGCCCGGGGGCTGCCCGTCAGTCCCAGTGTCATCCCGTGCCGGGCGCCGGCCTCAAGGGCGCTCCCTCCGGTCGCGTCGCTGCGCGATGGCCTCCGGCCACCCTTGACCCCGACGCCCGACCCGGAACGACAAGGACTGTCGGGCGGCCCCCGGGGGAGGGACGGCCTGGGGGACCACTTCACATACGGCCGGGTCCTGGCCCTTCCGCCCCCCGCTCCGGCAAGCTGCTATCGCCGAGCCAGGGTGAGCAGACCGGCCCAGGCGGTGGGGGAGAAGGTGAGGTGCGGGATCGTGGTGTCCTTGGAGTCCCGGACGAGGACGGCGGCGGGGGTGCGCCCTACTTCGACGCAGTCGTTGATGTCACCGCTGTCGCTGTAGCTGCTTTTCGCCCATGCGACTTGGACGCAGTCGTCGCCTTCGCTGCTGTCGCTGTAGCTGCTTTTGAACCAGTCCAGTGCGTGGATCATGTTTCTCCCAGCATGTGCTTGATGAAGGCACGCGACTCCCGGGGCGTGAGAGCCTGAGCTCGGATGATGCCATAGCGCAGTTCGAGGACTTGGAGTTGCTTCGGGTCGGAGACCGTTCGTCCGTAGAAGGCGCCGTCCGAACGACCAACTGCCGTTCCATCACTGAACTTCAGTACCTGGATGCGGCCGCCCATGCCCGCGTGGTCTTCTCGAGCAGTCGGCATCACCTGAAACTCGACGTTGCGCAAATGGATCATCTCCAACAAGTGTTCGAGCTGGCGGCGCAGCGCCATTTTGCCTCCGATTGGCCGCCGGAGCGTCACCTCTTCCTGGACAAAGCTGAGGGCGGGTGCGGGACGGCGCTCGAAGACTGAGTGGCGGGCCATCCGAGCAGCGAGTATCCGGTCGAGCTCCCCTGGCGAGTATTCGGGGCGCCTCATGTCGAACAGAGCGCGCGCGTACTCCTCCGTCTGCAGGAGGCCGTGGAGGTTGTGGTTGCCGTACGTCAAGACCTCGACCGCGCGTGCCTCCAGCTTGGCCAGGTCTCGAATCCGCTTCGGGTAGCGAGCCTGCTCGACGTCCTTCTTCATGGACGCGATGCGGCCCCCGGCTCGCAGGACCTCGTCCGCCTTGTCCAGGTACTCCGGGCGGGGAATGCGCCTGCCTGACTCGACCTTGCGGACCAAGTCCTCCCCGTAACCCATCCGGGCGGCGAGGTCAGAGACCCGCAAGCCAGCCGTTTCGCGCCAGACCTTCAGCTGGCGGCCGACGGCGGCGACGACCGCCGCGCCTTGTTCGTCTTCCGGGTCGACCTCCCAGCCCGGCTCTTCCGTTCCGTCGCTGTCCACGCTCATGCGCACCCACTTCCGACGTGCCCGACTTACTCAACGCCCGGTACCCGTGAAGCGCTTGCGGACAGGCAGGACAAGACCGGACAACGGCCGGACAGTCGCGGTACGCACAGGCGTCGTCGCTGTTCAGCGTAGGCACGTACGGCCACGCTGGGTGACGTGATTCCACAACTTCCTGCGTGTGTTCTTCAGCTGTCCGCCACGCCCCGCGGGGCCCGTCTCGGTCGACTGCTCGCCGTCGAGCAACTCCGTTCCTGGGGAGTTCGGTTCGACGGGGCGGAGCAAGTGATCGCCGAGCTGATCGCCAACGCGGTCACCCACGGCCGCGTGCCCGGCCGGGACTTTCGACTCGCCCTGTCCGTCGACGTCGCCGGCACGCTCCGCATCGAGATCACCGACACCCGGGCCGACCGGTTGCCCGACCCGCAGGCGGGCGGGAAGGGGCTGGCGGTCGTGGCGGAACTGGCGGACCGGTGGGGCGTGGAGCTCGGCCCGACGCCGTGGAAGACGGTCTGGGCGGAACTCAATACCGGCAGCCGGTGACAGCGCCGGCGCGTCCGCCCGCCGGCCTTCGCTGTCACCGACCGGGTCGGTCGCCGCCTACTGCGCGGACGGCAGGTACATCCGTTCGCAGCGCGCGGGGTCACCCAGGACATTCGCCAGGAACAGGCCCAGGTCGAAGTCCTCCGGCTCCGCGAAGTCCGTCGGTGCTCCGTCGTGGGGCCGGGACGGCAACCCTGCGGCGGTGGGGGTGTCCGCAAGCGTCCATGACTCATCGGCGGTCTGAACCTGGAGGCCGCGGGCGTAGGCTCTCAGGGATGCGGATAGGCGAGCTGTCCAAGCGCACGGGCGTGAGTCCGCGCTCACTGCGGTACTACGAAGAGCAGGGCCTGCTGACCAGCTCACGCTCCGACGCGGGGCAGCGTCACTATTCCGATGCTGCGGTCCAGCGCGTGTCGCTCATCCGACAGCTGTTCGACGCGGGGATGTCCAGCCGGGTGATCGCGACTGTGCTGCCGTGTGTGGACATCCCGGGTGACCTGGGCGTCGCCGAGGAGACCTTCACGGCGATGATGCGCGAGCGCGACCGGATCGACGCCGACATCGCGCACCTGATCGAGACCCGGGAGGCACTCGACGTGCTGATCAGGGCCAACAGCCAGCACCGGGCGGAGCTGTCCACGGCCCCGGAACCGGCGGCGCAGTCGTCCTGATCCTGTGATCTGCATCTCAGCCGGTTGCCCCTGACATCAATGTCAGAGGTGAGGATGGCGACAACGCCCGGAATCACCGGGTCGGTCGTACGAGAGGCGGCGGAAGATGGGGCAGGCATGGGGTTTCGACAGGTATGGCGGGCCCGAGGTGCAGGAGTTCTTCGATCGTCCCGATCCCGTGCCCGGTCGCGGCGAGGTGCTGATCCGGGTCGACGTCGCCGGCGTGAATCCCCTCGACCACCTTCTGCGCTCAGGTCTGGTCGACGGGCTCGACGGCGGGCGTCCGTTTCCCCGCGTGCTCGGCATGGAGGCAGCCGGAACCGTTCTTGCCCGGGGCGAGGACGTCAACGGACTCGAGGTGGGCGACGCGGTCTTCGGCTTCGCACTGACCGGTGGCGGCACCTACGCCGAGACGACGGTGCTGTCCGCGCCGAACACCGCGCGCATCCCGGCGGGTCTGTCCGTAACCGTGGCGGCAACGCTGCCAGTGGCCGGGACGACCGCGGTGGACGTGCTCGACCAGCTCGGACTCCCGGCCGGTGCCACGGTCCTGGTCAACGGGGTCGGGGGCGGGGTCGGCCTCGCCGTCGCCCGGCTGGCCATCGGGCGCGAGCTGCGCGTGATCGGCACCGGGAGTACTGCCAAACGCGAGCACGCCGAGGGCATCGGTGCGCGGTTCATCGACTACACCGCCGAGGACGTCGCCGCCGCGGCACGCGAGCTGGTTCCGGGCGGCTTCGACGGGATCGTCGACCTGGTCGGAGGCACCTCGCTGCGGACGGTCGCTCCGCTGGCCCGGGATCCCCGCAACGTCATCGCTGTGGGTGATACGTCGGTGCCCGATCTCGGTGG
Source organism: Streptomyces sp. NPDC127106 (assembly GCF_042677605.1). Taxonomy (NCBI): domain Bacteria; kingdom Bacillati; phylum Actinomycetota; class Actinomycetes; order Kitasatosporales; family Streptomycetaceae; genus Streptomyces; species Streptomyces sp. NPDC127106. The sequence goes on from NZ_JBHXTC010000045.1 coordinate 15,645, forward strand.
GCGTCTCGTCGAGCGTCGCGTCGACCGCGAGAACCTGGAGCGATCGGCCCGGCTGGCCCTCGACGGAGTCCTCGCACCCGTAATCACCGCGGTCCATCCGCTCTCCGAAGCCCCGGCCGCCCTCGCCGCCGTCGAGAACGGTCACACCTCGGGCAAGGTCGTCATCAAGGTGGCATGAGAAGTGCCCGGCCGCCCAACGCCGTCGACCGTCCCTTGCGGACTGGCGAGAACCCGTGGTCAGCGCATCATCACCTAAGCGCTTTCACCTGTACGGGGTTGAGCACGTTCAGGCGCACGCCGACACCGAATGACACGACCGTGATCACCACGCGTCCTTCCGCGAGGTCATGGTCCGAAGTTCGCACCCTGCCCGGTCGGTGCCGTAGACGCGTGCTACGCGCGGAGCCGGGTGCGGGTGCGCATCAGGATGCGGCCGAGCATGTTCTTGCCCGTGCCCGTCCTGCCGCGGCCCCAGTAGTGGTCGGACGTCGTGTCTTCGACGATCTCCTCGTCCCCCGTCGACAGCAGGATCTCGTGGATGTCCGCGTGCGTCCGGAACTTGGCGTCCACGGCACGGCGCATCACGTCGTCCTTCACCCGCTCCCAGTCGCGCCGCAGCGGCTTGGACCGGTCGCGGCCCAGCTCTGCCGCCCGCAGTGGCGTGGGGGCCTGGCGGATCACGTGTGCATGGCGCGTGCCGAGGAACTTCTGTGCCTGGAAGTAGTGCTCGACGGTCGGCCACCAGTGCCCGTCGAGGTCCACACCGTGTGCGGAGAAGTTGGAGAAGCAGCCGTAGGGCACCTCGTCGGCGCCGTAGAAATAGATCGTCATCCCAGCCCTCGCGGCGGTCACAGGACTGGCACGCTGCCAGCCGCCGACCCGCCCCTGCAACCGGTTTGCCTGCTCAGGCGGCCGGCGACCGCACCGCGGTAACCGCGATGCGGCTGGCACGCGTCGCGGTGCGTGGGGCCGCCTACCCCTCCTAAAGAAACGGGGAAAACAACCAACCAACCCACCACGTCACCACCCCGGGCGTCCGTCGCTCACACGGGTGAACTGTGCCAACTCAACTGGAAATACGTACCGGTTACGGGCATATGCTCGCCGCGACGACAACCCCAGACACAAGTCAGCCCCCGCCGGGACGGCAATCCCGACGAGGGCCTGACCACGAGGAAGAGAACGCTTCCCCGATGGCTTACCAGCACCCTAACGCGGGCAGGCGCGCGCAGTCGCGCATTCCGGCCGGGTCCCCCCGATCCGGTGTCATCCACGTCAACGTTCCCCACGAGACTCACTTCGTCGTGGTCGGCAACCACCTCGCCCAGCACCGCAAACTGTCACTGGCGGCGCGCGGGCTGGCCGTCTACATCCAGTCGTTGCCGGAAGGAACGCCGATCAGCATCGAAGCGCTGAGCCGGCAGTTGCCAGAGGGCGAGCACCGCATCGCGAAGGCCCTGCGCGAGCTGGAGGCGCACGGCTACCTCGCCCGCGTACGGGAGCGGCTGCCGTCGGGGCAGCTCGCGACGCGCACGATCTCGTACAACCGACCTCAGGCGGCTCTGTGGCACGCGTCGACGGCCCCGTGGGCGGGGGAGGTGGAGCGGCAGTCGCCAGGGACGGGCCCAGCGCCAGGGAAGGTCTCGGAACCAGACGCGGCGCCGGAACCGAACCCGAATCCAGCACCAGGTGAGGGCAGGGGCACCGACCCGGCACCGGGCGCGGTACCGGAAGACGGAGGGCCGGCGCCCGTTGACCTGGAGCCCGATCCCGATCCCGATCCCGAGCCCGAACCGGAGTCGTTGCCGTTGCCGTCGCAGCCCTCGGTATCGGGGGCCACTGCGGCCACTCCCGCCCCCTGCATCTCTGATGGGCCCGTGCCTGAACATGTCCCCCCTGGCCACCCTTCAGGGGCTTCCCGGCAGCTCTTTGGCATTCCGGGGCGGGTCGGCCTGTCAAGGGTGGCCGAAGGCCATCGCGCAGCGACGCGACCGGAGGGAGCGCCCTTTACGGGCTGGCCCGAACCGGAAGGACAATGGGCTGACGGGACGCCCCCGGACACCTCACCGCCTGGGGCCGGGCGGAATCCAGCCGAACCCAGCCCCGGCCCCAGCCCCGCCCCAGCCCCGGCCCCGGCCCCGGCCCCGGCCCCGGCCCCGCCTCCTCCGACACGGCTGACCCAGCCTCCGCCGCCGCCTCCGCCGCCGCCTCCGCCTCCGACGCCTCCGGCGACCTCACCCCCACCGCCCGCCACATCCTCTCCACCCTCCGCGCCGTCGATTCGCGACTGATGCTGTCCGAGCGGGACGTGGCACGACTGACCCCGGCCGTATTGCTCTGGCTGGCGCGCGGCGTCCTTCCCTTCGCGATCACCTTCGCCCTCTCCGACGACCTCCCGCCCGACCTCCGTCACCCCGCGGGCTTGGTCGCGTACCGCCTCCGCGAACTCCTGCCGGCCCCGGTTCCGGTCCCGGCTTCGCCCCTGGGATCGACCCCGGGGCCGACCCCGACCCCGTTCCCGGTCCCGGATCCGCCCCGGGACCGTCCCCGCCCCCACCCCCTCCAGGTGTGCGTCCGCTGCGACAGCATTTCCTTCCGCGCCGCGGAGCCCGGCCTGTGCAATCCGTGCAAGCGTGAGGAGAAGGATGCTGCCTAGCATGTTGGTGATGACTCGAGCCCCAGGGCGTGAACGAGGAGCCAGCACGATGACCATCGCACCGGACGACTCGCGACAGAGCTCCACCCCGTACACGGCGATGCGCGGGCTGCTGCGCTCGATGGACGACACCGTCCCCGGAAAGTTCGAGATCACCAAGGAAGGAATCGTCCACGACATGATGTCGCCGGGGCGTCCACACGAAGTCACCGCCGGGCTCGTCAGCCGTCGCCTGGAGAAAGCGATGCCCGAGGGGATTTGGGCGTACACCGGCGAGCCGGACGTCGAGGACGAGCCCGAAGGCATCATGCGGCATCCCGATGTCATGGTGATCGCATTCGCCGACATGGAAGGTGAGGGATCCTTCGACCCCCGCACGCTCATCGCCGCTGTCGAGATCGTCTCCCGCTCGAACCCCGACAACGATTGGATCGGCAAGGTGCGGGACTACCCGCTCATGGGCATTCCCATCTACGTGATCTTCGATCCGCGCCACGGCACCGGCGCCGTGATGTCAGACATCCACTTGACCCCGGACGGTCCCCGGTACGCCACCCGCAAGGACTTCGTCTACGGCGAGGACGTGACCATCGCCGAGTGGACCATCTCCACCGAGGGCCTGCCCCGCTACGCCGACAGCAGCCCCGGCGCCTGAAGCAGGGGCGGGGCTTCGGGCCGGGCGAGAGAGCCGGATCCTCTGGGCGGGCTTCGGCCGGGGCACCGAGCAGGATCCTCCGGGCCGGGCTTGCGCCGGGCACGGAGGCGGATCCCGCGACTCGGGGTCGGCGGAGTGGCCGGGGGCTGCCCGTCAGTCCCATCGTCCTTCCGGTTCGGGCCGCCCTGTCAAGGGCGCTCCTCCTTCGTCGTCGCGTCGCTGCGCGATGGCCTTCGGCCACCCTGGACAGCCCGACCCGCCCCGGAATGCCGAAAGACTGCCGGGAAGCCCCCGGAGGAACGGCAGGGAGGACCCTTCAACGACGGCCCTCGCCAGAGAAGCGCCGGGCAGGGCCCTGACCCGCCACATCCCCGGACCCGGGACCACCACCCCCGCCCCCCGCCCACCGCCCACCGCCCACCATCGGGGCGCGCGCCCGCGAGCGCCCCAGATCGCTACGCGCTTCTCGCAGCTCGGCGCCGGGCCGCCGTCGTGGGCTGGTGTGCGCATCAGACCGCCTCGAACGTCGGCCAGTTGGCGTCAGGCGATCACCTGACGTGAGTGGATGACGGGCTGTGGTGCATTTCCGCCGCAGGAAGGCGTGGGGACCGACGTGTGCTTGTCGTCGGTCCGTTGGCCCTCTCTTCATGGCCCCCTCGCCGGGGGCGGCGACTCGCGTGCGGTCCGTTCGTCAGAGGCTGCGGGCGGTGACGTCGCCGTGGGTGGTGGTGGCGCGGATGTCGAGGTCGGCGGTGCCGTCGTTCTTGAGGCCGTTGTTGATGCGGCCGTAGCCGGTGCCGGCGTCCAGGGTGGCCGAGGCGCCGGGGGCGGCGGCGATCGAAATGTTGCCGGACTGGGTGTGGAGTACCACCGTGCCGCGCACGGCCTCGGTGATCCGGATGTCGCCCCGTTGGGTGCTGATCTCGGCGGGCCCGTTGAGACGGCCGACCTCGACGTCGCCGTCGGTCGCGGTGAGGCGGAGGCTTGCGGCTTCGTCGATCTTGATCTGGCGGTACGCGCCATCGAAGGCGACGTCGCCCAGGCGGCCGACGGCGCGGAGTTCGGAGGCGGCGGTCTTGGCCTCGATGTGCGAGCCGGCGGGCAGCTGGACGGTGACCTCCAGGGACCCGGAGCCGGTGAGCCGGTTCTTGGGCTCGGGGGCGTGGATGCGCAGGACGCCGTCGGCGTAGCTGACGGTGGTCTGCTCGGCGGCCTGGACGTCGCGGCTCTTGGAGGGGTTGGCGGGCAGGACCTCGACGGTGGTGTCGGTGCGGTTGGCGGCGATGAACTGGACGCGTCCCGCGGGGATCTCCAGGACGGCGGAGATCGTGGCGGGGGTGTCGAACTTCTGCATCGTGTTCTCCGGTGCTCGGTCGTTGTTTCTGACGATGGAAAAGCTACGTTGCTTTCCAGGGGATGGCAACAAGCTCGTTGCGCAAGAGTGGAGTTTGTGCAGGTGGGAGCATGTAAATCGTTGCAACGGGTGATTTTTTAATGCAACGGATGCGGACGGATCATTGCAATGAGTGGAGGGTGAACGCTATGATGGGCTCACCCGTGCAAGGATCAGCAAGGAGATCGCGATGCCTGGAGGCAGGCTCACTCAGCAGGAACGCCAGCAGATCGCGCTGGGGCTGGCCGACAGCCTCCCCTACGCCGAGATCGCTCGACGCCTGGACCGTCCGACCTCGACGGTCACGCGTGAGGTGATGCGCAACGGCGGCCCCACCGGCTACCGTGCCGATCTGGCCCAGCGTGCCACCGAACGCCGCGCCCACCGGCGCAAGCCCGCCGTCGCACGAGGGGTGGAGTCGGCTCCACTGGCGCACGGGCGGGACGCCGAGGCGGTGGCCGAGTACGAGGAGGCGCTCACCACCGTCCTCATGGGCCAGGGTCTGCCCAGGATGACGGCCCGGGTGCTGACCTGTCTGTTCACCACGGATGCGGGCAGCGTCACCGCGTCCGAGCTCGCCCGGCGGCTCCAGGTCAGCCCGGCGTCCATCTCCAAGGCGATCGCCTTCCTGGAGAGCCAGAGCCTCGTCCGCCGAGAGCGCGACGAACGCCGCCGCGATCGCTACATCGTCGACGACGAGCTCTTCTACCAGTCGACGATCGCCGCCGCCCGGGCCAATGAGCAGCTCGTGCAAACGGCGCGCCAGGGTGTCGCCGTCCTCGGCCGGGGCACCGCCGCCGCCGACCGGCTGGAGAACATCGCGCGCTTCCTCGACTTCATCGGCGAGAGCATCCTCCGTGCCGCCGAGCAGGCCCGCGAAGTCCTCCACACCGAACGCGAAGAGGCGGCCCCCTGACCGGGAGGGTGTAGTCGGCATCTGTTTTTGCGGTGGGTTGAGCGTGTGCAGGGGCTGGCCGTTTGATGGGTTGTCAGGTATTTCCCAGGGCATGTCGAATGCAGAGCAGCAGTCGGGAGCCGATGCGTACGCCGCGCTCGCGGCCGTGGGGCCGTACGGGGTCCGGCCGGGCCATGCGCTGATCACCATGGTGGAACCGCACCCGGGCCACGAGTACGCCTACAACCGCTGGTACGAGGACGACCACTACTACGCCGGCGCCATGGCCATGCCGTGGATGTACGCCGGCCGCCGCTGGGTGGCCACGCGGGACCTCCAGGAGCTGCGCTATCCGGAGAAGTCGGCCGTGGCCCAGCCGGTCACCGCCGGCTGCTACCTGTCGACGTACTGGGTCACCGAGGGCCGCTACGACGAGCACATGCGGTGGACCGTCGGCATCAACAAGCGGCTGAACCGGGACGGTCGGGTCTACCGGGACCGGACGCACGTGTTCACGGCCTTCCAGGACCACGAAGCCACCGTCTACCGCGACGGCGCGGCCGGACCGCGGGACTTCCACGCCCTCGACCACCCGTACGCCGGGCTCGTCCTGGAGGTTGTCGACGCTGACGGGCCGGGCGGCCGGGCGGAGCTGCTGGAGTGGCTGCGGTCGCGGGCCCTGCCGCGGCGGCTGGCGGGGTCACCGGCCGCGATGGTGACGGTGTTCCGGCCGACGCCGCTGCCCGGCGACCGGATGACGTACGTGAAGCAGGTCGAGGGGGTCGACACGCGGCTGACGCTGCTGTGGTTCCTGGAGGCCGATCCGCGGACCTGCTGGGACGGGTTCCGGGGGCTGGACGCCGAGGTCGCGGAGGCGGGGGTGGGGCGGGTGGAACTGGTGGCGCCGTTCGTTCCGACCGTGCCGGGCACCGACCGGTACGTCGACCAGCTGCGGTAGGCCGGCCGTTGCCGGGTGGGCGACCCCGCCCCCGGACACGACCGAGCCCCCTCGGCCGGGACGGCGGGCCAGTCGAGAGGGCTTCAGGCGATCCCGCACACGGGAGTACGGGTGTGCGGGCGATATGGGGGTGTTGTTGCGGCCGGCAGTCAGGCGAGGCGGCCCAGTCGGCCCTCGGTGACGCCGGTCACGAACGAGGTCCAGGAGCCGGGGGCGAAGGCGAGGGACGGGCCGTCCTGCACCTTGGAGTCGCGGACCGCGACGGTCTCCATGACGGGGGACTTGACCTCGACGCAAGCGCCGTTTCCGCCGGAGTAGGAGGACTTGGTCCAGTTGTCCGTGGCGCCCTGACGAATAGCCATGTTTCTCTCCGATGCAGCAGGAAATGCCGGTGGGTGGGGGTGGTTGTCGGCCATTCGGTTCCTCCGTGGGCCGACGTGATCGACGCTACCGGCACGTTCCGACGGGCGATGAAGTGATTCACCCGACCGGGTGGCATATTCCATTCAGGACTTCTGTGGCTGGGGAGTGATGGTGTACCGTACCGACCCCCCCCTCGCCACCTGCCCGGTTTGCTCCCCTTTTACCTCGCCTTGCCCGCATAGTCGGCGATGATGTCCGAGATGAACTGCCGCGTCTGGTCCACATTGAGGGCCTGCGCGCGCAGGTGCTCGTACATCACGCTGTACTTCTGGACGTCATTGGCCTTCTCCAAGTACAGATCGCTCGTCACGCCCTCGATGTAGACGACCGTGGAGTCGGTCGCGTCCGGGAATTCCAGGATCGCGTACTGGCCGTTCATGCCCGGATGGGCGCCCATCGAGAACGGCATCACCTGCACCGTGATGTACGGCTGTTCCGACTGCTCTATCAGGTACTCGAGCTGGTCGATCATCAGCTGGGTGTTGCCCACGTGCCGGCGCAGCGCGGCCTCGTCGATGACCGCCCACAGTCGCAGCGGCCCGATCTCGGGGTTGTTGTTGTCGGTCTCCGACAGCCGCTTCTGCCGGTGCATCCGCACCTGGACCCGCTTCTCCACGTCCGCCGGGCCGGTCTCGGGTGCGGCGCCGCGGATGAGGGCATGCGCGTACTCGGTGGTCTGCAGCAGGCCGGGCACCATCTGGGGCTCGTACGTGCGCAGGCTGGAGGCGTCGGTCTCCAGGCCGATGTAGACGCTGTACGGGATGTCGCCGAAGGCGTGCCACCAGCCCTGCTGGCGGGAGTCCTTGGCCATCTGCATGAGGGACTCGACGAGTCTGCGGTCCTCGACCTCGTACACGTCGCACAGGTCGCGGACATCGCGCTGGCTGATGGACCGGCGGCCGTTCTCCAGCCTGCTGATCTTCGACTGGGAGACGAGCAGGCGCTCGGCGACCTGCTCGGCCGTCATGCCCTTGTCCTCGCGGAGCTTGCGCAACTCCATGCCCAGTCGGCGGCGTCGGACGGTGGGATTGACATTGGACGCCACGTGAACGGCACCTCCGCCTTCTTTGATCGCGTCTCTCTGCGTGTCTACTGGTGAGCAGACTGCCACCGAAGGGCGGGGCGGCGCCGGTAAACGGCTGGGAAAACACAGGTGCGCGGGGCGACGGGGCCGGCGGAACCGGCCTCGTCACCCCGCGTTGTGGATGCGCTGCGGTCGAGCGGTGGGACCTGTGGTGGATCTGCGGATCTTCTGTGCGTGCGTGCGTGGTGCGTGCGTGGTGCCGTTGCGCCGGTGGTGGAGCGGGACGGCTGTCAGTGCGCGGCGGCGCGTGCCATCGCTCCCGTACGGCGTGCCTGCATCGGAACGCCGCTCGCCGTGGCCCGGGCCGCCGGCGGCGCCGCCGCTCGCTCCCGGCGCGGCTGTGCGGCCACGCCGTTCTGGACGTCCATGACGGCGTGCGCCACGAGACCGCCCATGGGGTCGTGCCGGATCAGGTCCCGCAGCCGGGACCTCGACGACCGCCCCTCGTTGCCGGGGTACAAGTGCTTGCCGAGACCGACCGCATGGGCCAGCGCGGCGAGCGCCGCGGTCCGCGGGTCCGGCGGAACGCCGGTGCGGATCGCACTGTCGAGCCGGGCGCGGATCTCCCGGCTGATCGCCGTGTCCGTCGCCTGGTAGCGAGTCGTCGGCAGCACACCGCACATCTGGCCCGCGACGGCGTGGACCATGCCGCAGCGCTCCAGATGAGCGAGGTACACCTGGCGGAGCCCCAGGCGGGGTCCGCCGATCCAGTGGACGGCCCGAACCGGGCTGCCGCGCCTGCGCAGCAGTTCCAGTGCGGAGTCCAGAGTCGGATCTCCTGTCGGCCGTGGCATCACCACGGCGATACGATCCCCGTCAGGGGCTATCCGTCCTGCCAGAGCCAGCTCCACTAGCTGTGCCCCGGCCAGGCCGAGGTCGAGCGACTGCGGCTGCGCCGTGGTACCCGTGGCCGGGTCCAAGGCGAGCAGCAGAAGCTCCTCCGGAATTGTTCTGCGGCTCCTGCCCATCCATGCCTCCCCGCGTGGATGAGTGACAGGGTGACGCCTCTCACATTCATCTGTCGAGAGTGCCTGGTCGCTTTGTGGGGGAACCAGCGCTATGTCGTTCTCGTCTAGCACGTGAGCGATGCTCCCGACGCGGGACACTGTTAGACATTCGGACAGCCGGACGCGGCGGCGATCGAGGAGGAACTGGTGGCGGGCGAGTCCCCCGACAAGTCGGTTGATGAAGGAACGCCGGGGGTGGCGAGGTCCTCCGCGGAACGTGACCCGAGGCTGTCGGTGTTCCGTCCGCGGGAGCCCGAATCCGGCAAGCGGGAGTCCGAATCCGGCAAGGGGGACGCCGACGCTGCGGGCGACGGTTCCACCGATCGGGATTCCGAGGACCGGGACGCGGCCGCCGAGGCCGGCGACGCCGAGTCTTCCGGACAGGTCGACTCCGATGCGGACGCCGATGCGGACGCGGCTGCCGACAGTGAGCGCACGGCGGTGTTCCGCGCACCCAAGCTGGACGCGGTCCCGGATTCCGCTTCCGCTTCTGCGCAGGGCGAGGCGGACCGTGACGGAGAGAGCGAGGACGCCGCTGACGACGCCGAGGGCGAGGACGCGCCCTCTGGAGCCGACGCCGGCGCGTCTGCCGACCGTACGGCGGCCCGTGCCGAGACGGATGACGGGGATGCCGATCGGACGACGGATTCCGGTTCCGATTCCGATTCAGGCTCTGATCCTCGTTCTGACTCTGACTCTGACTCTGACTCTGACTCTGACTCTGACGCCGACTCCGTCTCGGGTGAGGCTGCGGCGAAGACCACGGGTGCGGGCAAGGATGCGGGCCGGGTGTCGGAGTCCCGTTCCGACGCGGACGCCGACCGGGACCCGGACCCTCGTTCCGGTTCCGGTTCTGATTCCGCCTCGGGCCGGCCTAGTGCCAGTGAGGCCCCGGACCGGTCGGAGGGGGAGAAGTTCGACAGCGAGGTCACCGTCGAGCGCACCGCCGTCTTCCGTGTCGTGAAGCCGGGCGCCAAGACGGCGGACGCCAAGACCGCGGACGCCAAGCCGAAGGCCGACACGGCAGATTCCGGCAAGGCGCCTGCCCGGCCCGGTGGCCGCGCGCCGGCGTGGGCCAAGCCCGATGCCGCCGCTTCCGCCGAGCCGTCGACGGACGAAGCGGACAAGCCGGGTGCGGCGGACGACAGTGAGCGCACCGCCGTCTTCCGTGCCGTGAAGCCGGGTTCCGGTTCCGGTTCGGCTGCCGCCAAGTCCGGCGCCGCGGGCCCGGCCAAGCCGCCTGCCGCGGGCCCGGCCAAGCCGCCTGCCGCGGGTGACTCTGACAGCGAGCGCACCGCGGTGTTCCGCGCGCCCAAGCCCGGATCCGGTTCGGGCCCGGCCGCTCCTGCCAAGCCGGCGTCCGAGGACTCGGACAGCGAGCGCACCGCGGTCTTCCGCGCCGTGAAGCCGCAGACCGCCGCCCCGGCCGCCGACAAGCCCGCCGCCTCCCGGCCCGCGCCGCCGAAGCCGGCCGGCGCGGCCGGTGCGGGGAAGCCGAGTACGTTCGTGCCGCTGCGCACGGACGACAGGTCCGCGCGGGGTGCCTCCGGTTCCGTACCGGCGGCGTCGCCGAAGCCCGCCGGGCCCGCTGCCGCGTCCTCCGCGCCGGCGCAGGCCCGTACCGCAACTCCGCCCCGGACGCCGGCTTCGGCTCCCGGCTCGGCCGCAGCCGCGGCTTCGGCCGCGGTTCCGGAGCGGACCGAGCGGACCACGCAGCAGCCGCTGCCGCCGCGGCCGCCGCTCGACCTGCTCGCGGAGCTCACGAACAACCCGCCTCCGCCGCCGAGCCCGATGCGGACGTTCGTCCGGCGGCTGAAGATCTACACGCCGATCGCCGTCCTGCTCCTGGTCGTCCTGGCCGTCGTGCAGTTGGTGCGCCCGCTGCCCGAGCCGACGCTCAAGATGACCGCGAAGGGTTCGTTCACCTTCGACGGGGCCGCGCCGGCCATGCCCTGGCCGAAGGAGGGCCAGGCGTACATGGCGGCCTCCGGCCTCGGCACCGTCGGCAGCTTCGGCGAGCAGAAGCCCGTTCCCATCGGCAGTGTCGCCAAGACGATGACGGCCTACGTGATCCTGAAGAACCACCCGATGAAGAAGGGTGAGAAGGGTCAGATGATCGACATCGACAAGGCCGCGGTGGAGGACGGCAAGAAGGAGTCCGAGGGCGAGTCGACCGTCAACACGCTGAAGGAGGGCGACAAGATCTCCCAGTACGACGCCCTCGCCGCGCTCATGATCCCGTCGGCGAACAACGTCGCGCGGCTGCTCGCCCGCTGGGACGCCGGCGGCGACCAGGAGGCGTTCGTCAAGAAGATGAACGACGCCGCCAAGGAACTCGGCATGACCAACACGACGTACACGGACCCCTCGGGTCTGGAGGCGACCACGGTCAGCACCGCCGAGGACCAGGTCAAGCTCGGCCTGAAGGTCGTCGAGATGCCCGAGCTCATCGCCATCACCAAGTTGAACGGCTACACGGACCAGTACGGCAAGTGGTGGCGCAACTACAACGACCTCATCGCACCGGGCAACGGCGCGGTCGGCATCAAGACCGGCTCCACCACCAAGGCGGGCGGCAACCTGCTCTTCGCCGCCGAGAAGAAGGTCGGCAACACCAACCAGCTGATCGTCGGCGCGGTCCTCGCCCAGTACGGCGTGCCGATCCTCGGCACCGCCATCAACCACAGCAAGAACATCATGGTGGCCACGCAGAAGTCGCTGACCAACGCCACCGTCGTGAAGAAGGGCGAAACCGTCGGGTACGTGGACGACGGGCTCGGCGGCCAGACCCCGGTCGTCGCCACGGCGGACGTGCAGGCGGTCGGCTGGCCGTCGCTCACCGTCAAGCTCAAGCTGAGCGGCGGGGACGGCAAGCTCCCGCAGACCGCGACGGCGGGCACCGAGGTCGGCATGCTGACCGTCGGTGAGGGGGCCAGCCAGGTGAAGGTGCCGGTGGCGCTGAAGAGCGACCTGGCCGCGCCGAGCATCGGCAGCAAACTGACCCGCATCGGCTGATCACCGCCGACACCGGTGACCTGTGACCGGCGCCCCGGGCAACCCCGGGGCGCCGACGCGCGTCTAGGACCCGGAACCGGAACCGCAACGGGACGGAACGAACGAATGGCAGAGCAGTGACCACCGCTGAGCAGCAGGGCCGGAGCGGAGCTGAAGTCCCTGTCCCTGCCGTCGCTCCCGTCGCACTCGTCGGGCCCGGTGGGCCCCTCGACTGGGCCCGGCGGCATCCGGTGGCCGTGGCCACCGTCCTCGCCGCCGTCCTGCACGTCGTCTGGTTCTACTGCTTCGCCAACAGCGGCGGCGACCTCGCCGCGCAGGACGCTTGGGCCGAGTTCGTCGGCCGCCATCCGGACTCGGCGTACAACCTCGCCTGGTACGGGGGCATGCACCCCGTCTCGTACAGCGTGGTCTCGCCGTATGTGATGTACATGCTCGGGGTCCGGACCACGATGATGATCGCCGGCACGGTCTCGGCCGGGCTGTTGGCGCTGATCCTGACCCGCTGCCGCGGGGCCGTGCGCGAGCCGCTGTGGCCTGCCCTGGCCGGGGTGTACGGGCTGTTCTGCAACGCGCTCTCGGGCCGGGTCACCTTCGGGCTCGGCGCGATGTTCGCGCTCGGTGCCGTCGCCGCCGTGTTCTGCTGGCCGCGCAAGTGGGCCCGGCGGCGCTGGTCCAAGGCCGCGGTCGCGGCGCCGCTCGCCGGGCTCGCGACCGCCGCCAGTCCCGTCGCGGGCCTGTTCCTCGGGGTGGTCGCGGCCGCGCTGTTCCTGAGCCGGCGGCGGCCGGGGGCGTACGCCCTGGGGCTGGCCCCGGTGGTGGTGGTGGGGCTGTCGGCCTGGCTGTTCCCCTTCTCCGGGACGCAGCCCATGAAGCTGGGCTCGGCCGTCCCGCCGTTCCTCAGCGCGCTGGCGATCCTGCTCCTCGTACCGAAGCGGTGGAAGACGGTCCGGCTCGCCTCGGCGGTCTACGTCCTCGGCGTGTTCCTGACCTGGGCGATCGACTCTCAGGTCGGGTCGAACGTCACGCGGATGGTCATGCTGTTCGGCGGGGCCGTGCTGCTGGCGGCGCTGCCGTACTCGGCACGGCGCTCGCGGCACTGGTACGCGGTGGCGGCGGCGTTCGCCGGGGTCATGGTGTGGATCACCAGCAACAGCATCACCGACATCGTCCGCACCACCCCGGTGGCCGCCTGGAACCGGGAGCTGGCCCCGCTGGTCGACCAGCTGCGCAAGGCGGGCGCCGAGCGCGGTCGGGTCGAGGTGGTGCCGGCCAGCAGCCACCGCGAGTCCTCGGCCTTCCCGGCGTACGTGAACCTCGCGCGCGGCTGGAACCGGCAGGCGGACCTGGAGCGGAACCCGCTCTTCTACGACGACACCCTCACCGCCGAGAGCTACCGCGCCTGGCTGGAGCGCTGGGCCGTGCACTACGTCGTGCTGCCCGCCGACAAACCCGACTCGGGTGGCGAGGCGGAGGCGAAGCTGGTGCGCCAGGGGCTCCCGTACCTGCGGCTGGTGTGGGGCGACGCGAACTGGCAGCTGTTCGAGGTCGACCGGCCGACGGACCTGGTGTCGGGGCCGGCCACGGTGGTCCGGGCCGGGGCGGACCAGCTCGTCGTCGACGTGAAGGCGCCCGGCCGGGTGCTGGTGCGGATCCCGCACTCGCCGTGGCTGGGGCTGGTGGACTCCGCGGGCAAGCCGGTGCTGCCGCCGCAGGAGACGTCCGCCTCGCGGGCGCGGGCGGCCGGGAGCGGGACCGCGGGCACGGGAACGGGCACGGGAGCGCTGCCGAGGGAGTACACGAACACCGCCGGGTGCCTGTTCAAGGCGGCTCCGGACGCGGACGGGGACGTGTGGACGGAGCTGCTGGCCCCGGCCCCGGGGGAGTACCGGGTGGCGGGGAAGTACCAGCTGCCGCGGGGGACGCCCTGCCCGGAGGAGCTCCTGCACAGCGTGCTGGGGCCGAGGGAGCGGCCAGTTCCGGCCCGCCCGTGACCGGGGGCGGGCGGCCGGCGTGCCGGCTTCCGTCCCCTCCTGCTCGCCCGGGTGCATCCGGCGGCATATGTGCCTACGATCCCAATAACCTGTAAGGGACCGATTGGATGCTTCCCGAGGGAGTTGACGACGGGATGAGCAACGAGCGCCAGAAGCGGATTCTCGACACGCCGGAGCCGGGCCGGGCGCCGCAGTCGACGGGGCACGGGTTCGACGGGCCGGTGCGGAGCAAGGTGAAGGGCGGTCTGCACACGAAGGCCAGCCTCAAGCGGGCCGGCACTCCGCAGGGCGACCGCATCGGCGAACGCAGCAAGGGCCTGAGCTGACCCGTCGCGATCCGCCACGACCAGCCCTCCCGGCCGCCGGGTAGGAACAGCACGCGACGGCCCCGGACGGGAAGTCCGGGGCCGTCGCGCGTCGACTGCTGCCCGAGCGCCGTTCCCGGGAGAAAACTCCAGGTCAGCGGCCCGTGCATCAGTGCCCCCGGCAGGATTCGAACCTGCGACACCCGCTTTAGGAGAGCGGTGCTCTATCCCCTGAGCTACGAAGGCGGGGCCTTGCGTACAACGTGGCTGAATGCTCCGCATGAGATTCTGCCCGCGTTCGGCAAGGTCCTGGGCTGCCACGAGGGCAGCCCAGGGATAGCGTAGCGGATCAGGGTGGGGCGTTGCGGCTCAGTTCTTGGCGGAGCGGGTGCTGCCTTCTGTGGCCTCGGCATCCGCGTCCCCGACGAACCGAAGCGATCCCTGGCTTCGGCGCCAACCGGACCGACAGCGCCCGGTCCGGCGTGCGGGCGACCTCATCTTGCGGGGCGGGTGGACTTCCGTATCACCAGGTCCGTGTGCACCTGCTTCAACGGCTCCACGGTTTCCCCGCGCAACATCGCTGCCATGGTGTCGACTCCTAGTTTGCCCAGCTCCTCGCCGTGCAGATCGACCGTCGTCAAGCCGGGGAGCAATAAGCCCGCGATGTTCGTGTTGTCGATGCCCACGACGGATACGTCATCGGGCACCCGCATGCCGAGCGCGGCGGTGGCGTGGTAGACGGCGGTGGCCGCGACGTCGTCGTCGCACACCACGGCGCGGGGCGGTGTGCGATCGCTCAGCAGTTTGAGGGCCGCCTCCAGTGCCGGGTCGAGCGTCTCTTCGAGGGGTATGGAGAGCTCGGTGACCCGCATGTCCCGGGCGGCGACCTCGAAACCGGCCTGCCGGGACCGGAAACTGTACGAGGCCCGCTGGTAGCGCAGGTGGCCGATCGAATGGTGCCCGAGGGCCGCCAGGTGCCCGACGGCCATGCGCATCCCACCCGCGACGTCGAGATCGACGACCGGTCGGTTCCGTCCGGACAGGGCCGGGTCGGAGTCGATGAGGACGGTGGGCACGAAGGGCGGCAGTTCGTCGATCTGCCGGTCGTTCGGCGAGCAGATGATCAACCCGTCGAACTGGTTCGCAGAGAGCACGCGTGTCATCGTCCGGCTGTTCCAACTGGAACTCGCCACGACCGTCAGGCCGTGGGCCTCGGCTGCGTCATGGGCGCCGGCCAACACCTGGGCGAACAAGGGCCCCCGGATGTCGGGAACGGTCAGAAGCACTAACCCCGTGCGTCCCATGCGCAGTTGCCGGGCTGCTGCTTGAGGTCGGTAGCCGAGCTGCTCACCGGCGTCCCGCACCCGTTTCTCCGTCGCCGCGGAGACGCGCTTGCTGCCCTTGCCTGAGAACACCAGGGACACGCTGGCTTGGGAGACCCCCGCAAGGCGCGCCACGTCGTGGGAGGTGGGCCGTCGGGGCGTCGATGCGGTGCCCTCCTCGGGCGGTGTGACTGCCCCGGAGTCCGGGCGGTCTCTGTCGGGCGCGCCCTCGCGACGGGAACCGGAGACCATGGACCACCTTCCCTGGGGGAAGCCGCTGAGCACCTGCTGCAGGGCTGTAGTCGGTGACGTGCCGGGGCACGCCGGGAGTAGAGGCTACCGCCTGATGCATGCGCTCCGGGCGGTGTGGCTGCTGGCGAGATTGGCTAAAAACGGCTTGTCCAGTGGGGTGTTACGTATAACAGTGTTACGTATAACTTGCTTGCCGGTTGCTCGCACCACGGCCGGCACTTCATCTGTCACGTTCTACTGACCGGAGCGTTTAGTGGCGAACATGCTCAGCCCCGCCGTCCCCATTGCCCCATCGGGTGCCAGCCATGCTGCTCGCGCCGGAGACCTGCCGGTGCTGCAGGAGGCCCAGACCCGCTGGCCCATGCCGCCCGCTCGTCTCGTACTCGTCACGCACCTCCTCGACACGGCCGTGCCCTTCGTGCGGTTATTCGAACGCACCATGGATCTGGTCAGTGTGGTGCCCGTCCCCTACAGCGCGCAGCCCGAAGCGCTCGCCCTGCTCGATGACCTTCCGGTAACCCTGCCCGAATCGATCGGGGAGGTCGGAACGATCGCCGTGAGCGACGCGGCGCGTGCGGCCCGCGAGAGCAAGCTCCCCGTGGTCGTACAGGAGGTCGGCGGATACTGCGCCGACGCGGTTGACGAGCTCGCCCAGCACTCCAACGTGCGGGGCATAGTGGAGGACACCAAGCAGGGGCAGTGGCGATACGAGCGGAAGATGCCGCTGCCGCTGCCCGTGTTCACCATCGCGGACAGCCCGCTCAAGGCGCTGGAGGACGTCCAGGTGGGGCGCTCGGTGGCCTACAGCGTCGAGCGACTGCTGCGCGGACGCTTCTACCGGCTGCTCAGCGAGCGGCGGGTACTGGTGCTCGGCTACGGCGGCATCGGTACGGCCCTGGCCGAACACCTGCGGCGGACCGGTGCCCAGGTCGCGGTCTACGATCCGGACGAGGTACGGATGTCGGCCGCCGTGGTGCACGGCTTCCGGGTCGGGGCGCGGGAGGACCTGCTGGGCTGGGCGGAGGTGATCGTCGGTGTCTCGGGACACCGCGCGCTCACCGTCGACGACCTGCCCCTGCTGCGTGACGGTGTCGTCCTGGCCAGCGGCAGCTCCAAGCAGGTCGAGTTCGACGTCGAAGGAATCTGCCGCAGTGCCGACACGCTCGTCGAGGCGGACGAGGTCATGGAGCTGCAGGTCGCCAACCGCACCGTCTACTTGCTCAACCAGGGCAAGCCGGTGAACTTCCTGGAGCAGAGCATCCTCGGTTCCGTGCTCGACCTGGTCTACACGGAGCTGTATCTGTGCACGCGTGAGCTGGCCGACCGAGCGTGGAGCCCGGGAATGCACCGCCTCGACCCCCGAATGCAGCAGGAACTGGCCCAAGCCTGGCGCGAGGAATACGGGCGGCAGTGGTGACACTTCTCGACCGGGTCCGCGCGCATGTCCTGGCGGACTTCGCCTCGGCCGACTCAGCGCACGACATCCATCACCTCGACCGGGTCGCGACCCTGGCTGGGGACATCGCGGCACGTCTGGGCGCCGATCCACTGACCGCCCAAGTGGCCGCGTACGTCCACGACTATCACCGGGTGGAGGAGGCCAGGCAGGGCCGCCGGCCCATCCGCCCCGAGGAAGCCCGTACCGCAATACTGGACGTCCTCGTACGGTGCGAGGTCTCGCAGGAGCTGCACGAAACGATCCTGCACGCGGTCGAGCAGACGGGGCGCTACCGCTTCGGCGGTGACGACCTCGACAGCGAGGACCTGATCGCCGCCGCCGTGCACGACGCGGACAACCTCGACGCGATGGGCGCCGTCGGCATCGGACGCGCCTTTGCGTTCGGCGGAGTGCTGGGGGAGCCGCTGTGGGACCCCCGCGCCCAGCTGAAGGAGCTGTACGAGGAAGGGGAGACGTCGTCGATCCTGGCCCATCTGTACGAGAAGCTGGTTCAGCTCGAGAAGGACATGCTGACGGAGCCGGCCCGGCGCATGGCCGCCGAACGCACGTTCCAACTGCACCGGTTCGCCGCCGAGTTCCGCTCGCAGTGGGGGAAGGAGAACACCCTCTCCCACCCCGGTGGCACCCGCGTCCACTGGGACCCGCACACCCGCTTCCTGAGCGTGGCACAGCCAGGGCCCGACGACATCACCGTGACCCGCGTCGGCTTCCGGGGGCGCGTCACGGTGGCCCTGGACGATCAAGGGCAGCCCGTGGAAGTGGACCTGTTGGGTGCGCCGGAGGTACTCACGCACTGTGTACCTCAGGCGCAGCGCCCACGGACGTGGATCGCGCACGTGGGAGGGGAGTGGCTGCTGGACGCGGAGGCCGATGTCCTATGGATCAGCATCCGCGAAGCCTCCGTCCACCGTCGCCTCACCGCCGTCGGCGACATCGAGGTACAGCTGCGTGAGGGCCGACTGGCCGCGCTGCAGTTGCACCTGCTGGAGGACGTCCCGGTGTCCGTCGGAGGCGAGGGCGCCCCATGAGTTATGCGGGTCTGCTGCGAAGTCGCTACGCGACGCGGCTGCTGGTGGGTACCCTCGTCGGGCGGCTGCCGAGCGCGATGGCTGCCGTCGCGATCCCCCTGGCACTGCGCAACGCGGGCGCGTCGTACGGGTTCGTCGGCCTTGCCGTCGGGGCGTTCGCCATCGCTGCGGCCGTGGCAGGGCCCCTGCTCGGCCGCCTCGTGGACCGTGTCGGCCAGCCCTCGGTACTGCTGTGGACAGCCGTGCTGGCGGGCTGCGGGTTCCTCATGATCGCGGCGACCCCCGACCGACACGCTGCCGTCATAGGCGGCGCGGTCCTGGCAGGAGCGGCGACCCCACCGCTGGAGCCCTGCCTGCGGGCACTGTGGCCGGAGATCGTCGACGCCGGGAAACTGGAGTCGGCCTACGCCCTGGATTCCGCCTCCCAACAACTGATCTTCGTGGGCGGGCCGTTGATCGTTGCCGGCTGCGTCACCGTGGCCTCACCCGTGGGCGCCTTGTGGGCCGCCGCGCTGCTGGGGCTCGTGGGAGTCCTCGTCGTCGCCACCGCGGCTCCCACCCGAGCCTGGCGGGCACCGGCGCGCCAGGCCGACTGGCTCGGCCCGATGCGCAGCCGCGGTCTCGTCGTCCTGCTGATCAGCCTCACCGGCGTGGGAGTCGGCATCGGCACGCTCAACGTGGTCGTCGTGGCGTACGCGGAAGAACACCGGCTGCCCGGAGGTGCCCCGACGCTGCTGGCCCTGAACGCCCTCGGCGCCCTGGTTGGTGGCCTGGTCTACGGTGCCGTACGGCGCTGGCCGGTGCCGCCTGCGCGGCGGACTCTGCTGCTGGCGGGCGGCCTGACGCTGGGCTACGCATTCCTGTGCCTGTTGCCCGCGCCCCCGTTGATGGCCTGTCTGATGCTGCTGACCGGACTGTTCCTCGCACCGGTGTTGACGGTCTCCTTCGTCATGGTCGGAGAGCTCGCTCCGAGGGGCACCGTCACCGAGGCGTTCGCCTGGCTCGTCACGCTGATGACTTCGGGTTCGGCGCTGGGGTCCGCCGCCGCCGGGTGGGTTCTGGAGCAGGGCGGTTCGACCTGGGCGGCGGCGTGCGGCGTGCTGGGGCTCGCCTTCAGCGTCCTCGTCCTCCTGGTCGGGCAGCCCCGGCTGGCGGCGGACCAGCGTGCGGCCGCCGGGGCGTCGGCTGTTTCCACCGCATGACCTGAACCGTGGCGTACGGCCACGGTCACCCGACCGTGATCTCGGAAGTAGGTTGACAGTGAGAGGGGATGGTCCGGATGCCGACCATGGAATGGGTGACCAGCAGCTGTCGCCTGCTGGCCTCGACGGCGGCCGAATTTGAGCGTGCCCGGCCCTTCGCCGGGTTGAGGATCGGCGCAGCGATCCATCTCGAACCCAAGACGGCAACCCTGCTTCTGGTGCTGGCGAAGGGCGGGGCAGACGTCGTCGCGACGGGAAACCTCGGGACCACGCAGGGCTCCACCGTGACCTACCTGAGAGAGCACGGAGTCACGGTGGTCGGCGATCGCACGCGCGACCCGCAGACCCAGGACGCGTGCCTGCGTCGGGTCTTGGCGACCCAGCCCGACCTGCTTCTGGACAACGGCGGCGACCTGTTCCTCCGCTACCTCGACGACCCCTACGCGGGATTGCTGGGGGGAACGGAGGAAACCACCTCGGGGCGGGCACAGCTGGTGCCGGTTCGTGACCGGATCCAGCGCCCGGTACTGGTGATCAACGACAGTCCGATCAAGCAGTTCGCGGAGAACACCCATGCGGTCGGGCAGAGCGTGCTGGAGTCATTCCTGCGCATCACCAACCGAGCCACCAACGGACGGCGTGTCACCGTCGTCGGCTATGGAGCCTGTGGGCGTGGCATCGCCAAGAACTTCGCCAACGCTCACGCCCGTGTCGCCGTGTGGGAGGCCGACCCCGTCCGCCGCCTGGAGGCCATGCTCGACGGATACGCGGTCCCCGGGCGACCGGAGGCACTCGCGTCGGCCGACATCATCGTGACCTCCACGGGAAACCCGGGAATCATCACCGCGGAGGACCTCCCCTCGCTCTCCGACGATGTGATCCTGGCCAACGCGGGCCACCTCCCGTGGGAGATCGACGTATCCGGACTGCTCGCCCACCCCGACGTCCTCACGTGCACCAAGCCGGCCGACGGCGTGCAAACCCTGACGCTGCGCGGCGGCGAACGCATCAACATCCTCACCGAGGGCCACATGGTGAATCTGAACGGGCCCCGCCCCCTGGGGAACTCCGTGGAGTCCATGGACCTCGGATTCACCCTCCAGGCCCGCTGCCTGGAAGCCATCGCGTCCGGCCGTGTGCCTGCCGACCAATGCGTCGTCCCGGTTCCGCCTGAGATCGACGCCCAGGTGGCGCAGGCGTACGTGGCGCTGGTCGGCGAGAAGGCTCAATAGCACCTACCGCACATAGGAGTAGTAGTGAAGCACCCTGTGGCGACAGACGGCTCCCCCGCGGGGGACCTTCTTGCCTGGAAGCGGGAAAGACCTGCGGACATCGAGGGCCGCAGCAAGAAACTGTGGTTGCTCCCCGACGGCCTGTGCCTCGTCGAGATCATTCCCTCGTTGCGCAGCTTCACCTACGACCGAGACGAACTGGTGCAGGACACCGGACCGTTACGGCTGGACTTCTACGAACGGGCTGCCGCGAAACTGGCCGGTGCGGGGATCCGCACCGCCTTCTCCCACCGCCTCTCAGCCACGTGTTACGTGGCTGAGTACCATCCGGCACCGCCGTTCGAGGTCATCGTGAAGAACCGCGCGGTCGGCTCCACACTGGTGAAGTATCCGGGGCTCTTCAAGGAGAACCAGCCGCTGCCGGCGCCGGTGGTGAAGTTCGACTACCGGATCGACCCTGAAGACCAGCCGATCGGTGAGGACTACCTGCGCGCTCTGGGCCTTCCGGTCGAGGAACTGCGCCGGCAGGCGCTGGCAGTCAACACGACGCTGCGCGACTGGCTCCACCCCGTCGAGCTGTGGGACTTCTGCCTGATCTTCGGCTTCACGGACGATCGCGAGCCCGTGCTGATATCCGAAGTGTCACAGGACTGTATGCGCCTGCGCCACCCCGACGGATCCCCGTTGGACAAGGACCTCTTCCGAGCGGGAGCGTCCCAGGCGACGATCGCGGCGCAATGGCGGAGGCTGTTCGATGACCTCGGCTGACCGCCCGGTGGCACTGCTCACGGGCACGAACCGCGGAAGCGGAAGAAGCATCGCTGGGGAGCTGCGCGAGCGGGGATACCGCATCTTCTCCCTCAATCGCACGCTGGCCAACGAGGACTGGCTCCATGAAGAGCGGTGCGACCTCGCGGACCCCCAGCAGATCAGGGACTCCGTCGCCCGGGTGCTCGCGGCGACGGGCCGGCTCGACGTGTGCGTTTCCAACGCGGTCGACCGCGTCCTGGACCCGATAGCCGACATCCGCCAGGCGGACTGGGACAGGTCCTTGGCGGTGAATCTCAGCGCGAACTTCCATCTGACCCAGGCTGTCCTGCCGGCACTGCGATCCGGCCACGGGCTGATCGTCTTCATGGGAAGCCATGCCGCCACCCGGTATTTCGAAGGCGGTGCCACCTACAGCGCCGGGGGGGGGGCGCAGGGGGGGGGGGGGGGGGGCGGACCGGGGGGGGAAACAAACAAACCCAGGGGGGGGGGGGGGGGGGTAAAACAACAAAACAAGACCCCCCCAAAGACAAAGAGAGGAGAG
>NZ_JBHXTC010000045.1:37843-68009 GCF_042677605.1 Streptomyces sp. NPDC127106
TGGCCCACCCACCCCCCCCCCTTATATAGCGCGGGGCCCCACACACCCCCCGCCCCCCCGCCCGCGGGGGCGGCCTTCGCGGAGACGCTCCTGTTGGAAGAACGGAACAACGGTGTGCGGGCGTGCCTCATTTCACCGGGTGCCATCGCCAACCTGGACGGTGACGCGGATCCTCACAAGATGACGACGCACGCGGTCGCCAAGGGCGTCGCCTCGATCATCGACGATTTCCCCAAGGACATGCTGGTGGGTGAGATCGAGATCAGGCCGGCATCGCTACCCGAACCCCCTGTCACCGGAATCGACCGGCTGTTGCACGTCTAGGAGGACCGCATGCTCTCCCTCGCACTGCCCAAGGGGTCTTCCCTCGAGCGGCGGACCCTGGATCTGTTCGCGGCGGCCGGCCTGGAAGTGACCAGGCCGTCCGAAGGCGCATATCGGGGCACCATTGCCTACGGCGGCCCCATACGGATCGCCTTCTTCAAGCCGCGAGAGATCCCCCTGGTCGTTGCGGACGGGACGTTCGATGCCGGGCTGACCGGCGCCGACTGGATCGAGGAAACCGGGGCCAAGGTCGAGAGCGTGGTGTCCTTCACCTACTCCAAGGCCACGGACGCCCCCTGGCGGGTGGTGCTGGCGGTTCCGGCCCAACACGCGGCGCAGACCGTGCAGGATCTCGGCCACGGCACCCGCATCGCCACCGAGTACCCCTCGATCACCCGTCGGTTCCTCCAGGACGCGGGAATCCGCGCGGACGTGGTCCATTCGTACGGCGCCACGGAAGCGAAGATCCCGGAGCTGGCCGATGCCATCGTGGACGTCGTCGACACGGGATCCTCACTCAACCACAACGGGCTGCGGATCATCACGACGATCCGCACCTGCACCCCGAGGCTCATCGCCAGTCCTCAGGCGTGGCGCGACGCCGACCGGCAACGAAGGATCCAGGGCGTGGCCCGGCTGTTGGACGGCGCTCACGCACGTGCCACCAATGCGCTGCTGACCGTACGCGTGCCGGCGCACCGTCTGGACCAGGTGGCCCGCTCCATGCCCGAGCGTTCCTGGCGCGTCGGGGTCGGCCTGCACGACGCCGACCTGGTCGTTGTCCAAGGACTGGCACAGCGCGCAGGGCTGCCCGACATCATCGACCGCCTGCTGGAAGCAGGTGCGCTCGATGTCACCCAGACGGACGGCGGAATGGCCATGTCGGCGCTCCTACCGACACCGGCACCGTTCTGAGAGTCGTGGCCCGGGTCGCAGCCATGAGTGCCCCGCGACCCTGCCGAGTCCCGCAGGGGAGGGCTGGACCGGCACCGGTTACGCCTGAGCACGGCCGGGTCGCGGGGACAAGTCCGGTGCCGTGTGGATGCCGTGGTGGCGGCGAAGTGCGGACAGGGCCGCGAGATGGCCGCACATGCCGTGGACCGAAGGCCCGGGCGGTGTGGCGGCCGAGCACAGGTACACGCCGGGCAACGGTGTGGAGTACGGATCCCAGCGGAACGTCGGGCGGGCCAGAGACTGGCGCAGGGACAGCGCGCCGGCGGCGATGTCGCCTCCGACGTAGTTCGGGTTGTACTCCTCGAACCGGGCGGCCGATCGGCCTTGGGCGGTGATGACCGTGTCGGTGAACCCGGGTGCGTACGCCTCGATCCGTTCGCGGATCAGTCGTACGGGGTCACGAGTGTCGCCGTGGGGCACATGGGCGTAGGCCCACACGGGCCGTTTTCCTGCCACGGCCCGGGACGGGTCGGTCACGGCGGGGTCGACGACCAGCACGAAGGGGTCGGGGACGCGCTCCCCTGCGACGGTCGCGGTCTCTTGCCGGATGATGTCCGCACGGGTACCACCGAGGTGCACGGTTCCGGCCTGTCCCACGAGCGGGTTGGCCCAAGGGATGGGGCTGCTGACGAGGAAGTCCGCCTTGGCTGCTCCGGGGCCGTATCGGTAGCGGCCCAAGGCCCGCCGGTAGCGGACGGGCAGCCGTTGCCCGGCAAGGGCGAGGAACTCCTTGGGGCCGACGTCCAGCAGGACGAGCGGGACGTTCCCCAACTCCGCCAGGTCACGGACGTGGTGCCCGGTGTGGACCGTGCCGCCGTGCGCGGTGATGTCTGCAACCATCGCCTCGGCGATTCGATCGCTGCCGCCCTCGGGCAACGGCCAGCCGGTGCTGTGCGCCGTGTGCGCCAGCAGCAGTGCCACGACCGCCGAGGCCAGGGAGGGGAGCTTGCCGACGGCGTGCGCGGCGACGCCGGCCAGCAAGGCCCTGGCCTCCGGAGTCGTGAACGGGCTGCGACGCGTGGCGTGGGCCAGCACCCGTGAGGCCAGCACCAACGGGGTGACCGGCTCGCGGGGCAAGGCTCGCTGGCTCGTGAGGACCAGGTCGACCACGGCGGTGGAACGGGACACCAGGGGCTGCATGAGGCGTTCCCACCGGGGCCCGTCCACTCCCAGATGCTCGGCGGTGTGGGCGATGCTTCGCCAGGCGGCCGTGGCGCGGCCGCCTGGCAGGGGGTGGGCGTAGGGAATCTCCGGCTGCAGGAGCCGTACCCCGCGGGCCGGCAGGTCGAAGCGGCGGAAGAACGCCGAGGCAGCGGCCATCGGGTGGACGGCAGAGCACATGTCGTGCCGGATCTCGCTGTCGAACAGGGCCGTGGTGCGCAGTCCGCCGCCGACGGTGTCGGCCTTCTCGTACAACGAGACCCTGAGTCCCGCGCGGGCGAGGGTGACGGCGGCGGCCAGTCCGTTCGGCCCAGTGCCCACGACTGCGGCGTCGGTCATGCCGTACCTCCCGAGTGGACGTTCTTCCAGAGGGACCGTTCAGGCGTCCTTGCGGTAGACACTGACGAACATCGCACCCTGAGGTGTGTAGGGAGCCGAGTTCCAGTCGCCGTAGCGGCCTTCAGGTGTGAGCCCGGCCGCAGCGGCGTAGGCGTCGACCTCCTCCGGCGCGGTGAGACGGCTCATCTCCGTGCCCACCCGCGAGGTGCCGTCAGCCTCGAACCAGATGTGCGAGCAGTGCCACAGGTCGCGTTCGGGGGCCAGCGTCGAGTGGGTCTGCAGGCCCGTGCCGGGCTCGGGGTAGGGCACGAAGTAGGTCGTCCGTCGCTGCCCTTCGTGGAGAGCGAGGATGCCGGGCTTGTTGTGCGTCTCTACGACCAGGATGCCTCCGGGCGCGAGCCGGTCAGCCGCCCGGCTGACCGCCCGCTGCTGATCGGCGGGATCGAGCAGCATGGACAGAGTGCCGCACACGCAGTAGACCAGCCCGTACTGATGGTCGTCGGTGTAGGTGCGGATGTCACCGTGCACCCCGTCGACGTCGGCGCTCGTGGTCGCCGCGTCCTGGGCCAGCGCCGAGAGCATCTCCGGCGAGGAGTCCACCCCCACGACCCGGCCGGTCTCGCGGGAGAGCGGGATGGCGATGCGGCCGGTTCCCACACCTAGCTCTAGGGTGCCGAGTCTGCGGTCCGGGTGCAGGGACGCCAGTTTCTTCGCCGTGAGGTCGGCCATGCCGTCCTTGGGGAACAAACGGTCGTACCACCCGTGGAACTGTCGGCCGTAGCCGATGTCGTCGATGTGTGTCATCCGGTCTGTCGCTTCCTCGTAGACGTGTCGGCCAGTCGTGGGGCGCCGAGAGGCGTGGGGGAGGAGGCGCGGCCGCCCCGCTGCCGGCTTCGGAGTCGGACGGGGGCGGAGGCCGGGTCCATGGGCGTGTACGGCGAGACGAACATCATCTCCGGAGCGGTGGAGGTGTCGTATCCGGTGGCCCGTGCGAGAGCGAACTGGAACCCCTTGATGTCACCCGACGCTTCGGCGTCTATCCACTCCCGTAGGAACGCGGTGATCACCCTGTATCCGGGAGTGCGGACGATCGTGGAGAAGCCCTTGTCGAGGATCTGCAGTATCTCGCTGCAGATGTCGTACACGGCCTTCTCGGCCCGTCGGCCGGGGAACCAAAGGATCTGGTGAAATCTCCGTCCGGCTATCAGGTCGACCGGCTGCCAGGGCGATCTCTCACCCGCGGTGTTCAGCGTGCGGTAGAAGAAGTGGTAATCGTGCACTGCCGGTTCCGGTGCGAAGAACCGCCAGTTCGGCAGCAGCGCGAAGGTGTCCTTACGCTGAATCCGGTTGAAGGTCGGGTTCGGGTGCTGTGCGGCGAGCGTGCCGACCAGCAGGGCGGCGCCCGCGATCCGCGCGGTCGCACCGGGGCCGGTGAAGGCCTTCTTCATCAGCTGCTTCACTGCCCCGTCTCCTCTTCGTCGCGCACCTGCTCTGCGTCAGCCGCCAGCGTCCCGTCGAGGAAGGTGATGATCCGGCGGCCCGCCTCGGTGGCGAAACGGGCGCCGGTCAGCAGCGAGTCGTGGTCGGCGCCATCCAGCACGCAGCTCTCCACGCGGCGCCCCTCGCCCCGGTGCGATGCGGCGATTTCGTTGTGCATCAACAACTGCTCCGGGTCGCGGTCGACGGTGTGCTGCGCGGAGATCACCAGGGCATGCGTCCCGACGACGGGCAGATTCCCGTCGAAGGCCCGGAACTCCCGCTCGACGGCGTCCCACTCACGGCGGCCGGCCTCCCACATGCGCGCGTCCGCGTACTGGGCGAAGGCCCGGCTGCGGCAGTTGGCGGGCAGTGCTTCCAGCCAGGCCGGCCGCGCCATGAGAATGCCGAGGCCGGCATTGAGGGACCGGGTCATCGTGTTCATCAGGACGCCAAGGCTCTCGGCGGCCTTGCTCTGCTGGTTCGACCGGTTCAGCTCCTCGGGGTGAGAGGAGTCCAGATAGACGATGGCTTGCAGTCGGTCTCCTAGGTCCGCGGCAGCCCGGCGGGCCAGTTCACCGCCGAGCGAGTGACCGATCAGCACGACCTTGCGGGCTTCGGGGACGACGCCGCGGACCAGGTCCACCAAGTCGTCGACCGACTCCGCCAGACAATAGGGGGAGGTGCTCCTGTACCTGCTGCCGGCATAGCCGGCACGGGCATAGGTGACCACGCCGTATCCGCTCTCCTGCTCGATCTTCTCCGTGATCCACGTGAAGTGCTCCGATGTGGAGACCATGCCGTTGACGAAGACCAGGACCGGGAGGGTCGGGTCGTCACCCTCACTCTGCTCGTACTGCAGTGTGCTTCCGTGGCGGGTCGTCAGGTAGTCGGAGTGCGACCAACCTTCGAGCGTACGCATGCGTCGCTGGACCGCGACTGCCCCGGCCACCGATACGGCCCCGGCCAGCAGCGTCGCTCCGACGAACAGGATGCGGTCGTCACGGCCGGCTGCGGACGGAAACGTCCTGGGGGTAGAGGTGTAGGCGACCATCGGGTGCATGGAAGTGAATCCGGTGACGAACCGCCCCAGCCCCATGACCAGGCCGTTCGCGACGTGGAACGCCCCCGCACTGGTGATCACGAGCCGGGCCAGCCGACCGTCGGCCAAGTAGACCACCGGGAAGAGGCACTCGAGGGCGAGTACACCGTACGTGAGGTACTTCGCGGCCTTCGGATACTTCTTCGTCAGCGCGAAGGTGGGCTCGTGGCCGTAAGTCCTGGTCCGCATGACGCCGCCGAGTGCGGTAGCGCCTCTCCACGACTTGCCCAGCAGTTTCATCCAACCTGACACGAGGTACGAGGTGTTGGCCTGCAGCGCGACGTACCACAGCAAGGCGTCCTGGGTCTGCGGGCGGCTGGACAGACGCGCCAGCCCGGTGGCCGTCTGCACCAGAATCGACACCTGGTCGGACCCGTCGGTGCCGTACCGGTGCCGCGGATACAGTGCGGCGGCGGTGACACCGAGAAAGAGGTTGCCCGCCCCCCGCCACCGCGCCTGACCGGGCAGCAGCATTCCCCCGCTCACCGCGACCCGGGCCACGTGCAGCGCGGCAGTGGTCGTCTCTCCGCTGATGGCGTCGAGGAACTTGCGGGTCACGGGGGTCGACCGACCTTGCACACCACGGGACGTGGGCCAGTGATGGAGTCCGCCCCTGCGCGTTTGCTTCCGTTGGGCCAGGTACTCCAGGGAGGAGGCCAGTGAGGTGAGGGCGGACACGCGCTCCGAGAGCCCGATGGCCTGCGACCGGGTCACAGGGATCGGTCCGGTCAGCGCGGATAGGATCTTCTTCGGCAGCTTCATGAGGGCCTCCCCACCTCGCACGGGTGAGCACTTCTTCTTTCCATGAACGGGGTTGAGCGCTCTGCTGGGCCAGAAATGGCCTCTGGCCCAGCAGAGTCCTGTGCTTCATCGGACGCCGAAGCGCCCCTGGACCAGCGCTGGCCGGCCTCGAAGGTTCAGATCACGGCACCGAACACCGACATGCCGCCGCGGAACGCAGCGAGCCACGTGAACCGGGTCGGGCTCGCGAAGGTCCGGCTCTCGGTGGCGAAGACCTAGGTCTCCGTCCACGCGACGGACGTGCTCACTTGCGTGCTGAGGTCAGTCGCTGGGCCGCCCCTCACGGAGGCTGGAGCGTCGGCCTCGGCGTTTCAGCCGCCGAAGATGGTGACCCACCCGAAGGAGTTCGGGCACGGGGTCGCCAGTACGGTGACGCCCTGCTCCACCAGCACGGTGCCCTCGGCCTGCTCGATCGAGATCGCGTCGAGACGCGGGTCGTCGTTCAGGAAGGCGGTGATGTTGTTCATGTTCTCCTCCGGGACAGTCGGATGAAATTGATGGCCGGGCTTCGCCGTTCGTCGGTCCACAGCGCCAGCCCGAGGCTCATGGTTATACGTAACACCCCCTTGGGCAACTCGTTTCGAGCCATTGCCCGGTGGCGCGATTCGCTCTGCACAGGACGCGCCGAGGAGCGAGAGGTGCGGCGCAGCCTCCGTGGTTCGACCGTTGCGCAGCTGTCGACGCGCACGGTCGTGGAGTGCTGTTGACCCCAGCCGGTCAGAGCCCTTGAGCTGCGGCTTCAGGGTTTTCCGCAAGGCCCACGAAGGCGTGCGCCGGTCGTGTCCGTGCCCGGCGGGGGATCAGTGCCGGGCGAACGCGCCGAACAGGCCGACGACCGGATTCCGGGCGGTCGCGCCCTGCGTCCAGTTCGGGCGGCGGGAGCCGCGGAGTCGCCACCGCGCCGGGGGAAATGTCCGGGATCCGGTTTGCGGGGCGGGTGGACGGTCCATGGGTCCGGTAGGGGGCGGGCGCCCTCCGCCTCCCCGCGACGAATGCGAGCCGCCATGGAGTTCCTGCGCCCCGCCACCTGGGAAGAGGCGCTCGCCGCCAAGGCCGAGTACCCCGCGGCCCTGCCGATCGCCGGCGGGACCGACGTGATGGTCGAGATCAACTTCGACCATCGCCGCCCCGAGTACCTCATGGACCTCACCCGCATCGGGCTGCTCTACGAGTGGGAGGTCGGGGAGGACACCACCGTCCTCGGTGCCGCCGTCCCGTACACCGACGTCGTCGAGCGGCTGCGCGCCCCCCTGCCCGGGCTCGCCCTCGCCTCGCACACCGTCGCCTCCCCGCAGATCCGCAACCGCGGCAGCATCGGCGGCAACCTCGGCACCGCCTCCCCGGCCGGGGACGCCCACCCGGCGCTGCTCGCCGCCGGCGCCGAGGTCGAGGCGGAGTCCGTGCGGGGAACCCGGCTGATCCCGATCGACGCGTTCTACACCGGGGTCAAGCGCAACGCCCTCGCCCCCGACGAGCTGATCAAGACCATCCGGATCGCGAACGCCACCGGGCCCCAGCAGTTCTCCAAGGTCGGCACGCGCAACGCCATGGTCATCGCCGTGTGCGCCTTCGGGATGGCCCTGCACCCCCGGAGCCGGACCGTCCGGACCGGTATCGGGTCCGCCGCGCCCACCCCGGTGCGGGCCGGGGTCGCCGAGGAGTTCCTGTGCGCGGCGCTGGAGGAGGGCGGGTTCTGGGAGTCCGGGCAGGCCCTCACGCCCTCCGTCGTCCGGCAGTTCGGGGAGCTCGCCGCCGCGTCCTGCAATCCGATCGACGACGTCCGCGGCACCGCGAAGTACCGGCGCCACGCCGTCGGCGTCCTGGCCCGCCGGCAGCTGCTGTGGACGTGGGAGGAGTACCGGGGCAGCCGCGGGCGCGGGCTCACGGGCGGGTGATGCGCACCTGGAAGCTGCCGTTGCGCAGCTCGCCCACCACCGAGATGCTGATGCCCGCCTTCTCGTCCGTGAAGGTCTCGCCCGACCGGAACGGCGCGTCCGACAGTTCCCCGTGCACGTTGGGCCGCCGGGTGCAGCCGCCGCTGCCGGCCGCGCTGTCCAGGACCGTCACCGGGCCCTGTCCGGTGTCGATCAGCGAGTCCACCTTGTAGATGAGCACGCCAGGTTTGCAGACGGCCTCGTCGTTCCCGGCCCGGGTCCTTACCTCCACCGCGTACCCGGAGCTGTCCGACAGCGGGACGAAGGCCAGCTTGGTGCCGCCCTCGACCGCCAGCGGTGACAGGGTGTGGTCGCTGACGCCGGACTTCGCGGCGCAGCTGATCTGCGTGCCGTCGAGCCAGCCCAGCTTCCACTTGTGCCAGCCCAGCAGGTCGTTGTTGGCGCCCCAGTCCTCGCTCATGATGTCCCAGTGCCCGACCGCGCCGCCGCCGTCGGCGGTGTACAGGTCGGGCAGGCCGAAGACGTGCCCGTTCTCGTGCGGCAGCACCCGGTAGCCGGTCTCCCGGTAGGAGCCGGAGCCGTCGTCCTGCCGGCTGTAGACGAACGACGTGTTGGCGAGCGGCACGCCGTCCGCCACCGGGGCCTCGGCGTTGCCGGAGAAGGTCACCGACAGCACGGTGTCCAGGGCCGAGGGCCCGGCGTTCGGCGTGACCAGGATGTTGACCAGGTCGTACGCGCGGAAGTCCACGTCGTGGTCGGCGGCCTGGACGATGTGCTCGACGAGCTGGCGGTAGCCCGGCTCGTACGGGGACCCGCGCTCGATCCCGTACGCGGCGAACGGCATCGGCATCCGCAGCCACGTCTTGATCGGGGCCTCGGCGCGGTAGCTGAGCCTCCCGTAGGAGCTGGTGCGGAACCACTCCGCGGTCTGCGGGAAGAACTCCGCCAGCCGGTCCAGGGCCGTTCCCTCGCCTTTGGCGTCGGGGAAGTCGACCATCAGGTTCAGCGCCCGGACCTCGCCGGTCGAACGGGAGTAGCCGGGCGGTGTCGGCAGGCCCTCGGACATCTGCACGCCCGTCGCGCCGGCGATCCGGCAGGGCGCGAGCGCCGACTCGGCGGCGGTGGCGGCGGGACCTGCCGCGGACTGTCCGCGGCCCGCCATTCCCGTGCTGGCGGTGGCGGCGACGCCGAGGGCCAGTGCGGTGAGGCCGATGTAGGCGCCGGCGCGGTGTGGTCTGCGTATCCGGTGGCGGGTCTGCGGCATGGAGATCGCCTTCGGGTCCGCGGCAGCCGGCCGGACCCGGGCTGCGCTCCGTGCGATCACCCTCCGTCGGCCACGACGCGCCCGCGCGCCGGGTGCGCCGAACGGGAACGGGGGAGTGGTCCAGGTCACACGGATGAGTGAAATAACCGGGGACGCAATCCCCGTTTGCACGGGTGTCTCCGAAACGGGGACCGGCTCCCCGCTTCGAGGACGGCGGTGCGGGTCGGTTCGGTTCGGTTCGTACGAGGTCCAGGTCGAGGGGGATGTGCATGAAGGGCGCCAGCGCCAGTGCCGGCACCGGCACCGGAATCAGCACCGCCGTCGCCGCGGCCCCGCGTCCGCGCGCCGACGCCGTGCGCAACCGCGAGCGGATCCTGGTGGCGGCGCGGGAGGTGTTCGTCGAGCACGGCTCCGGCGCGCCGTTCGACGAGGTCGCCCGCCGGGCGGGTGTCGGCAACGCCACCCTGTACCGCCATTTCCCCGACCGCGCCACCCTGGTCCACCACGTCGTGCTGTTCGTGATGGACCGGGTCACGGCCGAGGCGCGGCGGTCGCTCGCCGAGGAGCCCGACGCGTTCGCCGCGCTGTGCCGCTTCACGCACACCGCCGCGGACGAGCGGATCGGCGCCCTGTGCGCCATGCTCAGTGGCGACTTCGACCGCGAGCACCCCGAACTCGTCACCGCCCGCGACCGGTTGGCGGAGACGGCCGAGGGGCTGCTGACCGCCGGTCAGGACGCGGGCCTGATCCGGGACGATGTCGGCGTCGGTGACCTGATGGTCGCCCTGTCCCAGCTCAGTCGCCCCCTCCCGGGCGTCACCTGCATCGACGGGGACGTGTTCGTCCACCGCCATCTCCAGCTCCTCCTCGACGGGTTGCGGACCCCGGCCCGTTCCCGGCTGCCCGGTGCGGCCGCCACCCTCGACGACCTCAGGCAGAAAACCGTGTGACGTTCCGGGCCGGGCCCGTTAGCGTCTTAAATCCCCGTCAATCACACCAAATCCGTCATTTCCGTACGCCGAGCACTGAAGTGGGTACCCCCATGCCGAAAACGGCCGCGACAAGCGCGCCGGCCCCGTCGTCGCCCCCGGCGCCGACTGCCGATTCCAACCGCTGGAAAGCGCTCGTCTTCATCGCCCTGGCGCAGCTGATGGTCGTCCTCGACGCGACGATCGTGAACATCGCGCTGCCCTCCGCCCAGACCGACCTGGGCATCTCCGACGGCAACCGCCAGTGGGTCATCACCGCCTACGCGCTCGCGTTCGGCGGCCTGCTCCTCTTCGGCGGCCGCATCGCCGACAAGTGGGGCCGCAAGAACGCGTTCGTCGTCGGGCTCGTCGGCTTCGCCCTGGCCTCCGCGCTCGGCGGCGCCGCCACCAGCGAGGCGATGATGCTCGGCGCCCGCGCGCTGCAGGGCGCCTTCGGCGCGCTGCTCGCCCCGGCGGCCCTGTCCCTGCTGGCCGTCACGTTCACCGATGCCGCCGAGCGGGCCAAGGCCTTCGGCATCTTCGGCGCGATCGCGGGCGGCGGCGGCGCCGTCGGCCTGATCCTCGGTGGTTTCCTCACCGAGTACCTCAACTGGCGCTGGACCTTCTACGTCAACATCCCGTTCGCCGTGGTCGCGGCGGCGGGCGCCTGGCTGGCCGTCCGCGAGCCCGCCGGGGGCCGCAACCGCGCCCCGCTGGACATTCCCGGCGTCGTCCTGTCCACACTCGGCCTCGTGGCGCTGGTGTACGGGTTCACGCGCGCCGAGTCGGCCGGCTGGTCGGACGAGGTGACCGTGGGCATGTTCATCGCCTCGGCGGCCCTGCTGGCGGCGTTCGTCTTCACCGAGGCCCAGGTGAAGTCCCCGCTGCTGCCGCTGCGCGTCCTGCTGGAGCGCAACCGCGGTGGTGTCTACCTCTCCCTGGGCCTGGCCGTCATCGCGATGTTCGGCCTGTTCCTCTTCCTGACCTACTACCTCCAGGTCGTGAAGGGCTTCTCGCCGGTCAAGACCGGCTTCGCCTTCCTGCCGATGATCGCGGGCATGATCACGGGCTCCACGCAGATCGGTGCCCGCCTGATGACCCGGGTCCCGCCGCGGCTGCTGATGGGGCCGGGCTTCCTGGTCGCCGCCGCCGGCATGCTGATGCTGACCCAGCTGGAGGTCGGCTCCTCGTACCCGGCGCTGATCCTGCCGGCGCAGCTGCTGCTGGGACTCGGCATGGGTACGGCGTTCATGCCCGCGATGTCCCTGTCCACGCACGGGGTGGGCCCGGCCGACGCAGGCGTCGCTTCCGCCATGGTCAACACCTCGCAGCAGGTCGGCGGCGCCATCGGCACCGCCCTGCTGAACACCATCGCCGCCTCGGCGACCACCGCGTACCTGGCCGACCACGCGGCCGAGGCCCCGACCGGCGGCGCCGCGGCGCAGCTGCTGCAGGCCCGGGCGATGGTGGAGGGCTACTCCAGCGCCATCTGGTGGGCGGTCGGCATCCTCCTCGCCAGCGCGGCCGTCGCCCTGACCTTCGTCAACACGGGCCGTCCAGGGGCCGGCGGCCCGGTGGCGTCCGGGTCCGGAGCGGGCGGCGAGGCCGAGGTGAAGGTCCCGGTGATCGCCCACTGACGGGCCGCGGGACCTCCCGGGAATGACGATCGACCCCGCGTCGTTCAAATTTGAACGACGCGGGGTCCGTCTTGCCCCAGGCCCCGCGAGGACGACCGAGGAGCGCCACCGTGACCCCCGCCGAGACCCCCGTCCCGCCCCTGCACGCACACCCGACCGCAGCCGCCGCGGACGCGACCTCCCCGGGCCCGACCCGCATGCCCGCGCTCTACCTGAGCCACGGCGCACCCCCGCTCGCCGACGACCCGGTCTGGCCCGGCGAACTCGCCGCCTGGTCCGCCGCCCTGCCCCGCCCCCGGGCGATCCTCATGGTCTCCGCGCACTGGGAGGAGGCCCCGCTCGCCCTCGGCGCCACCGAGCGCGCACCGCTCGTGTACGACTTCTGGGGCTTCCCCGAGCGCTACTACCGGGTCCGCTACGACGCCCCGGGAGCCCCGGACCTCGCCGCCGCCGTGCGGAAACTGCTGCGCGCCCCCGGCGCCCCCGTCCAGGACGTCCCGGACCGCGGCCTCGACCACGGGGCGTACGTCCCGCTCGCGGAGATGTACCCGGGCGCCGACGTCCCGGTGCTGCAGATCTCCCTGCCCACGCTCGACCCGCAGCGCCTGATGGGCGTCGGCCGCAAGCTGGCCCCCTTGCGCGACGAGGGCGTCCTGATCGTCGGCAGTGGCTTCTTCACCCACAACCTGGCCGCCCTGCGCCACACCGGGCCGGGGGTGCCCGCCTGGTCGGCGGAGTTCGACGCCTGGGGTCGGGAGGCGCTGGACGCCTCGGACGTCGACGCCCTGCTGGACTTCGAGGCCCGATCCCCGGCGGGCCCGCTCGCCCACCCGCGCACGGAGCACTTCGCCCCGCTCTTCGTCACCCTCGGCGCGGCCGACGCCGCCGGCGACCTCGGCCGTCGGACGGACGCGGTGGACGGCTTCTGGATGGGCCTGTCGAAGCGCTCGGTCCAGTTCGGGTAGGCCCCGCTGCGGGCCAGGTCCCGGCGGATGCCCCCGCCACCCCCTTGGGCCTCTGTGTGCCGCCCGGAGGTCCGATCCGCGCAACCAGAAGCCGCCGGGAGTCGTCTTCCGGGGCAGGAGTGCTTCCGCCGTCCGTGTGACGGCGGTCTCACAGGCGCTGCGCCGGCCCCGGTCCGCGCGCGGCCGGCGAGGGCTTTTCGATCATCCCCGCCCCCGGCCTGACCTGCGACTCCTCGCGTTCTGGCAGGTCGGCACTGCCGCCCTTCCAGGGAGCGGCGGGGCAGGATACTGCAAGATCGCGAAAAAGAGAGGCAGGCGTGGGAATTCTGTCCTGATTCCAGCCGTTGTCTCCCTAGGAAGCGGGCACTCGGGAGAGTGTCCGGGGACGCAGAGCCGCGTTCCAGCAGCCGCACCGCGACCTCACACATTTGCAAGGGAGCACGCATGGCAACCCGCGCCGTCGCCCGCCACCAGTCCGAGGGCAGCGCCCGCGCTGCCGGCGGGGAGATCGCCGACCGCGACCTGGTCGGCATGTACCTGGACGAGATCGCGCGCACCCCGCTGCTCGATGCGGCCAAGGAAGTGGAACTGTCCCAGATCATCGAGGCGGGCGTGTACGCCCGGCAGATCCTCGACGGTGAGGTGGAGCGCGAGGGGGACGCGCCCAGCCGAGCGGAGCTGGAGGTCCTGGCCGCGGAGGGGGAGCGGGCCAAGGAGACGTTCATCCGCTCCAACCTGCGCCTCGTCGTGGCCGTCGCCCGCCGCTACCCGCGCAGCGGCCTGCCCCTGCTCGACCTGATCCAGGAGGGCAACGCGGGCCTGGTCCGCGCGGTGGAGAAGTTCGACTACACCAAGGGCTTCAAGTTCTCCACGTACGCGACGTGGTGGATCCGCCAGGCCATCACCCGGTCCATCGCCGACCAGTCGCGCACCATCCGCCTCCCCGTCCACCTCGTCGAGGAGCTCGGCCGGATCCGCCGCATCCAGCGGGAGTTCAACCGGGAGAACGGCCGCGAGCCCGAGCACGCGGAGATAGCCGCCGAGCTGGACTCGACGGAGCAGCGCGTGGGCGACGTGCTCGACTGGGCCCGGGACCCGGTCAGCCTGAACATGTCCGTGGACGACGAGGGCGAGACGCAGTTCGGCGACCTCCTGGAGGACACCTCGGCGATCTCCCCGGAGCAGTCCGTCCTCTCCCTGCTGCGCAGCGAGGAACTGGAAGACCTGCTGGGCAAGCTCGACCAGCGCACGGCGTCGATCATCAAGATGCGGTACGGCATCGACGACGGCCGGGAGCGGACCCTGACCGAGGTCGGAAAGCAGCACGGGCTGACCCGCGAGCGGATCCGGCAGATCGAGAAGCACGCACTGCTGGAGCTCAAGCGCATGGCGCGCGACACCGGCTTCGACGCAGTGGCCTGACGGGCCCGGCCCCGTCGGGCCCACCCCCGGTACCAGCCCCCGGCGCCGCCCCCTCCAGGTGCCGGGGGCTTCCGGTTGCCCGCCGCTACCCGACCCCGGCGGCCCCGGCGCCCGCCGTGAGCCGCCCAGCCAGCGACCGGGCCGCCTCACCCAGGAGTCCCGGTGCGTGGACGGTGAACGGCAGGCCCGTCAGCGCCAGCCGGGCCGCGAGCCACTCCGGGGACTCCCCGGTCTCGAACCGCACCAGGCACCCCGCGCCCGCGCCCGCATCCGTGCCTGCATCCGCATCCGCGCCCGCCGCCGCGGCCCCGTCCGCCGCCGCGGCCCCCTCCGCCGACGCGGCGTGCCCCTGTAGCCAGCCGGGCAGCTCCTGCGCCCCGACGCCGAAGCCGACCTCCACCGCGTACGTCTGCCGGCCGTGCAGCCCCCTGCGGACGAACTCCACGGCGTCCATCGGCAGCTCGCGCGGGGTGAACCGGGCGCCGGTCGCGAAGGGCTCCGCCACCCGGTCCACGCGGAAGGTCCGCCAGTCCTCCCGGTCCATGTCGTAGGCCACCAGGTACCACCGGCTGCCCGTGCTCACCAGCCGGTACGGCTCCACCAGCCGCCGCGTGGCGGCCCCGTCCCGCGCCCGGTACGCGAACCGCAGCCGCTCCTGCCCGGCCACCGCCGAGGCCATCGTCGTCAGCGTGTGCGGGTCCACGGTCGCCCCGTCGCCGCGGGTCACCGCGATCGTGGCCGACTGCAGGGCGCCCACCCGGTGCCGCAGCCGCCCCGGCAGCACCTGCTCCAGCTTGGCCAGCGCCCGCACGGAGGCCTCTTCGACCCCCTCGACGGCGTGCCCGGCCCCCGCCCGCAGCCCCACCGCGATCGCGACGGCCTCCTCGTCGTCCAGCAGCAGCGGCGGCATCGCCGCGCCCGCCACCAGCCGGTACCCGCCCTCCGGGCCCATCGTGGCCTCCACCGGGTACCCCAGCTCCCGCAACCGGTCGATGTCGCGGCGGATCGTGCGCGTACTGACTCGCAGCCGGTCCGCCAGTTCGCTGCCGGGCCATTCGCGCGGGGTCTGCAACAGGGAGAGGAGGGTGAGGAGCCGTGCCGGAGTGTCGGTCATGGGATCCAGGCTGCCAGGGAAATAGGACACCATCTGACCTAGACCCGGTCTAGGTTTCTCCCCATGAGCAGCGAGACGACCATGACATCGCCCGGAGGAAAGACCGGGCCCGCATCCGAAGAGCGGAATTCCGCCCTCGCCGAACCCGAGGCCTCCGACGTCCCCGTCGCCGACCGGCGCCGCTGGCTGGCGCTCGCCATCGTGATGACCGCGGCCTTCATGGACCTGGTCGACGTCACGATCGTCAACATCGCGATACCCAGCATGCGCGGCGACTTCGGCGCCTCCACCAGCGCCATCCAGTGGATCACCGCCGGCTACGCGCTCGCCTTCGCGGCCGGACTGATCACCGGCGGCCGCCTCGGGGACATCTACGGCCGCAAGAGGCTCTTCCTCATCGGCATTGCGGGCTTCACCGCCGCCTCGCTGCTCTGCGGCATCGCCCCCGACCCCGACGTGCTCGTCGCCGCCCGCATCCTCCAGGGCGGCATGGCGGCCATGATGGTCCCGCAGGTGCTGGCGATCATCCACGTCAGCTTCCCGCCCCACGAGCGCGGCAAGGTCTTCGGCATGTTCGGCGCGATCGTCGGTCTCGGCGCCGTCTCGGGCCCGCTGCTCGGCGCCCTGCTGACCCAGTGGAACCTCTTCGGCCTCGAATGGCGCCCGATCTTCCTGATCAACCTGCCCGTCGGCATCGCCGGTGTGCTGCTCGGCCGCGCCTTCATCACCGAGTCCAAGGCCCCCACGGCCCTGCGCCTCGACCTGGTCGGCGTCGTCCTCGCGACCCTCGGCCTGGTCATGCTGATCTTCCCGCTGACCCACGGCCGGGAGAACGACTGGCCGCTGTGGGGCTTCGTCTCCATGGCCTTGGTGCCCTTCGTCTTCGCCGCGTTCATCGCGTACGAGAAGCACAAGATCCGCAAGGACGGCTCCCCGCTGGTCGAGCTCTCCCTCTTCAAGATCAAGAGCTTTGCGGGCGGTATCGCCGTCCAGCTGACCTTCGGCCTCGCGACCGGCATCTTCTTCCTGGTCTGGACGCTGTACATGCAGATGGGCCTCGGCTGGAGCGCCCTGCGGGCCGGCCTCACCGGTGTCCCGTTCTCCATCGCCGTCTCGCTCGCCGCCGGCCTGTCGGTGCAGAAGCTCGTCCCGCGCTTCGGTCGAAAGGTGCTCCAGGCGGGCGCCCTGACCATGGCGGCGGGCATCCTGCTCTACATCTGGGAGGCGAAGCACTTCGGCATGGAGATCGCCTCCTGGCAGATGGCCGCCCCGCTGATCGTCATGGGCCTCGGCATGGGCCTGATCGTGGCCCCGCTCACCGACACCGTGCTGTCCCAGGTGCCCCGCGAGCACGCCGGCTCCGCCTCCGGGCTGATCAACACCACCGGGCAGATGGGCAACGCCCTGGGCCTCGGCCTGACCTCGGTGGTCTTCTTCGGGCAGATGGACGACGACTCCGTCTTCGGACCGCCGTACGTGGAGGCCTTCCACGGGGCGCTGTGGTGGATCGTGGCCGTCCTGGTGATGATCTTCGCGGTGATGTTCATGCTGCCGCGCACGTCGGTGCCGCCGGAGCAGCGCGAGGGCGCCGTCGAGCAGGCCCCGCAGGCCCCGGAGCAGGTGCCGGCCGCGTAGCCGGTCCCTGGCCGCCCCCTGCACACGGGCACGTCCGCTCCTCAAGGCGGGCGTGCCCGTTCCTTTTGATTCCGGGCATAACGGGCGTACGGTGAGGGAAATCCAAGGGAAGCCGTGCTCGAATGATCCTCACCGTCACCCCGAACCCCTCCCTCGACCGGACGTACGAGGTCCCCGTGCTGGAGCGGGGAGCCGTGCTGCGCGCCGTCGTCGACCGGCTCGACCCCGGGGGCAAGGGGGTCAACGTCTCGCGCGCCGTGGCCGCCGTCGGCGTGCGGACGACGGCCGTCCTCCCGCTCGGCGGCCCGACCGGCACCCTGCTCGCCGAACTCCTGGCCACCGAGGGAGTGGACGTCACCGCCGTCTCGGTCGCCGGGCAGACCCGCTCGAACGTCTCGATCGTCGAACCGGACGGCACCCTCACCAAGGTCAACGCGCCCGGCCCGGCCCTCACCGAGGCCGAATCCGCGCTCCTGCTGGACACCGTCCGCACCTGCGCCGACAGCCCCGACTGGATCGCGGCCTGCGGCAGCCTCCCGCCCGGCCTGCCGCCCCACTGGTACGCCGAAGTGGTCGACCGGGCCCGCGCGACGGGCGCCCGCATCGCCCTGGACACCTCCGGCCCTGCCCTGACGGAGGCGCTGTCCGCCCGCCCGGACGTGGTGAAGCCGAACGCGGCCGAGCTCGCGGAAGCGGTGGGCCGGCCGCTCCACACGCTCGGCGACGTGGCCGCCGCCGCCGAGGAGCTGCGCTCCCGGGGAGCGGGCGCCGTCCTGGCCTCGCTCGGCGCGGACGGCCAGCTGCTGGCCTCGGCCGAGGGGATCTTCCACGGCACCGCGCCCGTGGCGGCCGTCCGCAGCAGCGCCGGCGCCGGCGACGCCGCGCTGGCCGGCTTCCTCGTCGCGGGCGGCAGCGGTCCGGCGGCCCTCGCCTCCGCCCTGGCCCACGGCGCGGCCGCGGTCCGGCTCCCGGGCAGCGCGATGCCGGCCCCCGCCGACCTGCGCCCCGAGGCCGTCCGCATCACACCGCGACCGCCCCTGGACCAGTACCTGACCGAGCCCGCCGAGCCTGCCGAGCCTGCCGCGCCGGCCGTCCCGGGCGGCCGGGCCGGGGTGTGGGTGGAGCCGATGGCCCCGCCGGTGGGGCCGGTGGACCCGACGGGGCCGATCGAGCCGACCGCCGTCTGACGGGAGCGCCTCAGCCGTGCGCGCGGACCTCCATCGCCCCGCGCGCCGCTGCCTCCGTCTCGTACACCTCGCACATGTGGCGCCCGTCCGGCGTTGCCGTGTGCTCGACCTCCCACAGGCTGATCTCGCTGCCGTCCAGCAGGACGAACGCGTGCTCGTACAGCCGGAACCCGGCGTCCCGCCCGTCCGCCAGGCACTGGAGGATGCCGAACGCCTGCGTGATCCGGTGCGCGTACGCCGTCTTCAGCAGCCGCGCCGTCCGCTCCCCGGGCCGGTCCTGGTTCTCGGCGCGACGCAGCACCCGCCGGGCGTGGTCGGCCGACTGCTCCACCGCGTACTCCCGGTACCGCTGGGCCGTGGTCGGGGTGGTGAGCAGCGCGCTCAGCGCGGCCGCGTCCCGGTCCGCCGCCTCCGGGTCCTCCTCCGCGTCGAAGGCAGCAAGGTCGAAGGCGTCCTCCTCCGGGGTCTCGCCGAACAGCCGGGCCACGGCCAAGCGGGCCTCGGCACGGCTCGCGAAGACCTCGTGCCGTATCGTCCGGTCGCCCTCGTGCCGGTACACCAGCTCCCACAGGGACGCCGAACCGCCGTCGGAGAGCAGGTAGGTGTGCCGGTGGGTCTCCCGCCACCGCCCCGCCGCCGGGCTGTGGCTCGTGGTGTACAGCGAAGAACTGTGGGCGAGCGCCGTCCCGAGGCGATCGACCAACCGGTCGGGCAGGTCGTAGGAGTTGAGGGCGCGGCCCAGGAGTCGCTCGAGGTGCGCCTCGGTTGTCTCGTAAGGATCGCTCAAGGTGGGTCTCCAGGCCGTCGCAGCTTGTGACTTCGCGGAAGCTCAACGTAGCCCCTGGCTCTGACATCACGTCCGGGGTTCGTTAAAACGTCCGGGAAGCAACGGGGGTTCCCGCCACCCCTTCAGGTCAACTTGTGGCGGAATGCTGAGGGTTCGCCCGGGTCTGTCCTGGAGCGCGGGACCATGGGCGGTATGGCTATGAAAACTGTGGGTGTCCCCCGCCAGCAGGGGCGGCCCAGCACTCGACGCGAGGGTGAACCGGCTGCCGCACCAAGGGCGTTGGCCTGGCTGCTGGTCTTCACCGGGGCGGCCGGCGTGCTGGCCTCGTGGGTGATCACCCTCGACAAGTTCCTCCTGCTCC
This sequence comes from Streptomyces sp. NPDC127106, assembly GCF_042677605.1. Classification (NCBI taxonomy): domain Bacteria; kingdom Bacillati; phylum Actinomycetota; class Actinomycetes; order Kitasatosporales; family Streptomycetaceae; genus Streptomyces; species Streptomyces sp. NPDC127106. The sequence goes on from NZ_JBHXTC010000045.1 coordinate 57,236, forward strand.
AGGACCCGGACTTCAAGCCGGCCTGCAGCCTCAACCCGGTGGTCTCCTGCGGCAGCGTCATGCAGAGCGAGCAGGCGGAGGTCTTCGGCTTCCCCAACCCCATGCTGGGAATGGTCGCGTTCGGGGCCGTGGTGTGCGCCGGCGCGGGCCTGTTGGCGGGCGCCCGGCACCGCGGCTGGTTCTGGCTGGGACTGAATGCCGGCATGGCCTTCGGCGTCGGCTTCTGCACCTGGCTGATGGCCCAGTCGCTCTACGAGATCAACGCGCTGTGCCTGTGGTGCTGCCTGACCTGGGTGGCGACGCTCGTGATGTTCTGGGCGGTCACCGCGTTCAACGTCCGCAGCGGGTACCTGCCCGCGCCCGGGCCGGTGCGGGGCTTCCTCGCCGAGTTCGGCTGGGTGCCGCCCGTCCTGCACATCGGGGTGATCGGGATGCTGGTCCTCACCCGGTGGTGGGAGTTCTGGACGGGCTGACGGCGCGCGGCGGCGCGCACGAGGGCCCCGGCAGCTGGGGGCTGCCGGGGCCCTCGTCACATCGCTCCACGGGCGCAGGCCCGGACCGCAGTGGGCAGGGAGGGAGCGGGGGTCAGCTGCCGATGGAGGCGTTGCCGGACAGGATCGGGATGTTGTCCAGGATGTGCGAGAGGGCCTCGTCGCCCTTGGCCTGGGTGGAGTTCTCGGTGCACTGCTGGTTCATCGGGTTGGACAGGACGTTGATGTCCTGGACGCCGATCTGCAGCGCGGCGAGGACGTTCTGGAGGTTGACCTTCGCGGGCAGGCCGATGCAGGGCTTGTTGAGGGTGCCCTGGACCAGGCTGAGCTGCGGGCTCATGTCGCCGGCGGTCTTCTGGTTGCCGTAGATCTGCTGGGAGCCGTTGCCGTTGACGGTGTTGACCCCGTTGTCGTTGCCGATGGCCATGGCCGGGGCGGCAAGCGCAGCGCCCGCGCCGACGGCGGCGGCGGTGACCGCGGCAGCAGTCATGATCTTCTTGAGCATGATTGGTCCTTTTGTCGCACGAGTGCCCGCTAGTGGAGCGCCCTGGTCAACTGCCCCTTCGCGGCGTTGGTTCCGGGGCTTCACTCGAACGGCCGGCATGCGCGGGGCCTTTCCCCGGCCGGGGTGAGTCCGCCCCGGACGTGTGCGCGAAGCCCGTACGAAGCCCGTACGCAGCCCGGAGCAACTCCCGTGCGCGGCTGGGTCCTGCGTTCGGCCCGGCTCCGGTTGCAGTCCGTGCGCGGTGTCACGACGGTGGGCAATGAAGCGGATCGCTCGGGTCCGTTTCTCTGCGACCAGCGAAGGAATCCCATGCACCGCTACCGGCCGTCCCGCTTCCGCGCCCGCGTCCTCGTCCCGTCGGCCCTCGTCGCCGTCATACTCACCGCTGCGGCCGCCCCTGCGGGCGCCGCGGACGGTGAGACCGCCGCCTCCCTGCGCGAACGGGTCGCGGCCGCGCAGCAGAAAGTGGAGAAGCGCCGGGCCGCCGCTCCGGCCGGTCCGATCGACGACCTGCTCTCGGGCATCTCCGCAACCCTGGACAGCCTCCTCAAGAGCCTTGCGGGGCTGCTGCCGGGGGTCACACTGCCGCCGATCACCCTGCCGGTGCTCCCCGACCTGCCGGCCGTTCCGGAGCTGCCGATCACGATCCCGGGCCTGCCCGTCACGCTCCCGCCGGTGGACGGCGTGCCCGAGATCCCCGAGATCCCCGAGATCCCCGAGATCCCCGAGGTTCCCCCCGAGATTCCCGAGATCCCGGACGTGCCCGCGCTCCCGTAGCGGCGGGTGCGATGCGGGCCGGGTGGCCGAACACCGCCCGTGGTGAGGGAGAGTGGGCTGAACAGGTTTGATCGAGCGGAGGCCGTGTCCGATGGGGAGCCCGGACCGTTTCTCTCGGTGTGAGCCCCGGTCGGGGCAGAACATCGAACAGAAGGTGCACTTCCCATGAACTCTGCCAAGAAGGCCGCCCTGGTCCTGGCCTCCGCCGGTCTCGCCGCAGCCGGCGCCGCGGGCACCGCTTTCGCCGACTCCACGGCCGAGGGTGCGGCCGTGGGCTCCCCCGGTGTCCTCTCGGGCAACCTCGTGCAGGTGCCGGTCCACGTCCCGGTCAACGTCTGCGGCAACACCATCAACATCATCGCCCTGCTGAACCCCGCGTTCGGCAACACCTGCGTCAACGCCTGAACCTGACGCTGCGTCGACGGCACACCAGACCGTGGGCGTCACCGGCCTCGCCGGTGGCGCCCACGGTTCTTTATGCCGTCCGGAGCCGAAGGCCCGGGCTCAGGACTTGTTGCCGCCGCCGTTGAGCTGCACGCCGCCGAGGAGCGGGGAGGCCTTCGTGGCCCCGTTCGCCAGGCCGAGCACCTGGCCCGGCGCGTCGTTGCGGATCTCGTTGACCCGCTGGGCGGTGCCCACGACCTTGTCGACCGTCTGGCCCTGCTCGGCCAGGCCGTTGCCGAGGGTCTGCGGAAGCGACTCGGTGACGGGGGCGAGCGAGTCGAAGGCCTGTGTCGCCCCGCCCGTCAGGCTCATGGGGGGCATTGCGCCCGCGCCCTCGGCGGCGAACGCGGGAGCGCAGGCGCCCAGGGCGGCAACGGAACCGGCGACGACCGCGGCGACCTTCGTGAGCTTCATTGTCGAAATCCTTTTCCAGCGGTGACCGTCGCACCGCTTTTGCCCTGGGTAACGATTCCGTGCCGCGGCGGAAACGCGCACGAGGGCACGGCGACGGCCGGAGAATCCGTCAGGGGATTCTCCGGCCGGTATTCCTTCCGAATGCCGCTGCGGTCGCGTCAGGCCGTACGGGACCTGCGGTACAGAATCGCGCCGCCGAGGACGAGGGCGGAGGCGAGGAGCCCCGCGATGCCGGCCTGGCCCGCGCCGGTCTCGGCGAGGACGGGAGCCGGGGCCGGCACGGGGGCGGGGACCGGGGCAGGCGCGGGCGCAGGGACGGGCGCCGGGGCCGGGAGCGTCACGGGCGTGCCGCCGAGCGGCGGCGCGGGGGCGGGACCCTCCTCGACCGGAGCCGGGGCGGGCAGCGGCGCAGGGGCTTCGCCCACCGGCGCGGGAGCGGGCGCCGGGGCGGGAGCGGGCAGGGGCGCGGGGACCTCCGCCGGAGCCTCCGGCGCGGGGGGCGCCTGCGGGACCGGAGGGGCCTCGACCGGGGCGGGGGCCGGCAGTGGCCGCGGCGCCTCCTCGACCGGAGCCGGGGCGGGCAGCGGTGCCGGGGGAGCCGGGTGCTCCGCCGCGGGCGGCGCCGGCGGTGCGGGGTGCGAGCGGGGCGGCTCGGGCGCCGGCGGCGCGTGGTGGTCGGCCGGGGCGGGCTTGGGGGCGGGCCGGCCCTGCGGGTGGTCGTCGCACTCCTCCTCCGCCGGCTTGCCGTGGCGGCCCTCGCGGCGCGGTCCCTCGTGGCGGGGCTCCTCGCCGCGCGGTGCCGCGTGCCGGGGGGCCGCGTGCCGCGGTGCGTCGTGGCGGGGCTCCTCGGTACGGGGGCCGCCGTGCCCGGCCTCCCCGCCGCGCTGCCCCGGCACCCCGTGCCGTGAATCGTGGTCCTGGAGGTAGCGCTCGAACGCCTCGGCGTGCTGGGGGCTCAGGTAGCGGTCGTAGTCGTGTCCGCCGCGGTCGCCCCGGTGGTGGGCGTCCGTACCGCTCGTCGTGGCACAGGTGTTGCCGAACGAGGGGTTGAGCGCCGCGCCGCCGTCCACACTGTTGCCGCACACGTTCGGCGAGAGGGTGATCGGTACCGAGACGCTGTTGCCGGACAGCACACCCGGCGAGTGCGAGGCCTCGGCCACCGCCCCGGAGTGCGCGACGGCCGCGCCGGTGGCGATCGACAGCAGGCTTGAGGCGGCCGCGGCCGTGAGTACTCCCTTGCCCAGTACCTGTCGGCTCAGTACCTGTCGCATGGGTCCTTCCCTGTCTACCGGCGCGGGGCCGGTGCTGAATCGAAGGTGGCCCCGGAGTGCACCGCCGTGCACTCCGAGGCCACCCCGAGGAGGTTCGCCCCTGCGGGCGCAGACGCGTTCGTCAGGCGTTGACGCAGCTGTTGCCGAACGTGGGGTTCAGCAGGGCGATGACGTTGATGGTGTTGCCGCAGACGTTGACCGGGACGTGGACCGGGACCTGGACGAGGTTGCCGGAGGCGACGCCGGGGGAGCCCACGGCCTGGCCGTCGGCAACGGAGTCGGCCATGGCGGGGGAGGCGGCACCGGCGGCCATCAGAACGCCGGCGGCCAGCACCACTGCCTTCTTGTACGTCATGAGATTTCGATCCTTTCCCGCAGCGGCTTGTCCACTGCAGAAACAACAACGAGCGGGTGGGGGAAAGGAAACCCCGGTTTTCCGGGGCGCCTTCCGTATTTCCCCCACGGTTCGGGTGGCTGGAAATAGGTGTGGATTTCCGCGGCCATTTCCCGGGCGGGCAAAGCGGGCGGGCGGGGGCCGTACGCGGCGAGGCCGCCGCGACCCGGAGGTGCGACGGCCTCGGTGGCGCGGAGGAGGTCAGCTGCCGACGGAGGCGTTACCGGACAGGATCGGGATGTTGTCCAGGATGTGCGAGAGCGGCTCGTCGCCCTTGGCCTGGGTGGAGTTCTCGACGCACTGCTGGTTCATCGGGTTGGACAGGATCGGGATGTCCTGGACGCCGACGTTCACCAGGGCGAGGAGCGACTGGGCGTTGACCTTCGCGGGCAGGGCGATGCAGGGCTTGTTGAAGGAGCCCTGGATCAGCGCCATCTGCGGGCTCATGTTCCCGTAGGTGGCCTGGTTGCCGTAGATCTGCGAGGCCCCATTGCCGTTGACGGTGTTGATGCCGTTGTCGTTCCCGATGGCCATCGCCTGCGGCGCCGCGGCGGCACCGATGCCCACGACCGAGGCCGCAGCCGCCGCCGTGGCCATCATCTTCTTGATCATTGTGGTCCCTTGATTGCAGGAGTGCCCGGTACTTGAGCACCCGGGTCAACGGGGCGCCGTCCGCACGGGTTGCGTGGCTTCACCCGGATGCCGCCGTTTCGGGCGGCGCGGTTGACGGTCGGGCGTGCGGTCAGTTGTTGATGCAGACGTTGCCGAACGCCGGGTTCAGGACGCCGACGAGGACGTTGATCGAGTTGCCGCAGAGGTTGATCGGGATCGCGATCGGGATCTGGATCGCGTTGCCGGAGATCACGCCCGGGGACCCGGCCGCGACGCCGCTCGCGGTCGCGTCGCTCGCGGCGGCGAGGCCCGCGCCGGCCATCAGGACCGCCGCGCCGGCGGCCGCCGCGGTGGTGCCGCGTACCAGGGTCTTGTTCATCTCGGTTTTTCCTTTCGGTTCGAACAACGGTGCACGGCATAACGACTCGCCGCCCACGAGGGTGCGTGTTATCGCCCAAAAGGCCGTACGTGCGAGTCCGGCGTGATTCCGGGTCGGGTTTCTGACAAAGTGCACTCCTGTTTTGTCCCCCTTGATCGAAAATGGAGACAGGGTCATGGGTTCCTCCCGCAGAATCCTCGCCACGCTCGGCCTCCTGTCCTGCCTCGCACTTTCGGCCACCGTCCCCGCCGCGGGCGCCGAGGCCCCGCCGGGCCCCAAGGAGGCACCCCAGGTTCCGTTCACGCAGCGTTACCAGGCGGTGCAGCACGGCGGGCTGGTCCGGGCCTCCAACTCCTCGATCGGCTGCCGCAAGGAGGCGGCCCCCGACGCCGCGCCGTGCGCAGAGGTCAAGAAGGGCGCGGTCGGGGTCAACAGCGACTTCGAGATGTTCTACAGCGAGGTCGACAAGGACCCGGACACCTACAACTCCACCCGGGCCGAGCTCAAGGTCCCGCAGGGCGCGAAGGTTTCGTACGCCCGCCTGTACTGGGGCGGGAACCTGCGCGTCGGCGAGCAGAAACCGCCGGAGGACAACGGGCGGGTGCTCGTCGCCGAGCCGGGCGGCGCGTACAAGGAGGTGCTCGCCGACACCGTGATCGGACACCGCACGGACGAGGGCAGCGACGCGTACCAGGCCTCGGCCGACGTGACCCCGCTGGTCCGCAAGGGCGGCGCCGGGATGTGGACGGTGGCCCAGATCAACATCGCCATGGGGCGCTCCGAGGTCGGGGCGTGGGGCGGCTGGACGCTGGTCGTCGCCTACGAGCACCCGCAGGAGCCGCTGCGCCGCATCTCGCTGTGGGACGGCTTCGAGGGCCTCGGCGCGGGGGCGGGTGAGGCGGCGGGCGAGTCGATCGAGATCGCGGGTCTCGACGCGCCGGCCGGGGCCTCGGGCAAGGCCGGCGTGGTGGCGTACGACGGCGACCAGGGCGCCCTCGGGGACTCACTCACCGTGACCGCCGACTCCGGGCGCCGGACCGACGTCAGTGACGAAGAAAACCCCTTCAACGATGTCATGAATTCCACGATCACGGAATTCGGACGCCCCTCGTCCGTACGACAGCCCGAACACCTGAACAATCTCGGATATGACGCGGACGTGTTCGACCTGAGTCCCGCCCTCTCCGGTGGTGCCCGCAGCCTGCACTTCAGGTTCACGGGCGAAAGCCAGGGCCAATTCCTCGGCGTGCTCTTCGTTCAGACAGACGCGCGCCGCTGAACGTAGGAGACCGCTCCGCGTGCCGACACAACCTGCCCCTGACCAGCCCTGCCCCGCGCAGCCCCCGACCGCTCCCGCCCTGACCGTCCTGCACCTCGTCCAGCCCGTCGACGGCGGGGTCGCCCGCGTCGTCGTCGACCTCGTCCGCGCCCAGACCGCCGCCGGCCTGCGCGCCGTCGTCGGCTGCCCGCGCGGCGGCCGGCTCGCCGAGGAGGCCCGCGCCGCCGGCGCCGAGGTGCTCGTCTGGCGGGCAGGCCGCGCCCCGGGACCCGACCTGGCCGCCGAGGTCGTCTCCGCCCGTCGGGTCATCCGCTGGGCCCGCCCCGACGTCCTGCACGCCCACAGCGCCAAGGCCGGCCTGGCCGGCCGGCTCGCCGCCCGCGGCCGGATCCCCACCGTGTTCCAGCCGCACGCCTGGTCGTTCGACGCGGTCGGCGGGGCCACCGGCGCCCTCGCCCGGCGCTGGGAGCGCTTCGGGGTCCGCTGGGCCGACCGGGTTCTCTGCGTCAGCGAGGCCGAGCGGCGGGTCGGCGAGGCCGAGGGGATCGCCGCCCGCTGGTCGGTGATCCGCAACGGGGTGGACCTGGACCACTACCGCCCCGGCGGCCCCGACCGGGCGACGGACCGTACCGCCGCCCGCGCCGAACTCCCGCTGCCCGCCGCCTTCCTGGGCGACGGGCCGCTCGCCGTCTGCGTCGGCCGGCTCTGCCGGCAGAAGGGCCAGGACGTGCTGCTGCGCGCTTGGCGGGAGGTGCTCGGCAACCTCCCCGAGGCCCGCCTCGCCCTCGTCGGGGACGGCCCCGACACCGAGAAACTGCGCCGTTCGGCCCCACCCGGAGTCCTCTTTGCGGGTGCGGCCGCCGACATCCGACCGTGGCTTCGGGCCGCCGATCTCGTTGTACTGCCGTCGCGGTGGGAAGGCATGGCGCTCGCCCCGCTCGAAGCCATGGCCAGCGGCCGACCGGTCCTGGTGTCCGACGTCAGCGGTGCCCGGGAGAGCCTGCCGCCCGGCCAGGGACGGCTCTGCCTGGTGCCGCCGGAGGACCCGACGGCCCTGGCCAAGGCCCTGGGACGGCTGTTCGCCGAGCCGCGGCTGCTCGCCGAACTCGGCGAGCAGGCCCAGCAGCACGCCCGGACCGAATGCGACGTGCGGCGGACCACGGACGCGGTCACCGGTCTGTACCACGAACTGCTGGGCAGGCCCCGGCCCTCGAACCAGGAGCGCATCAGCCGATGACGATGGACAGCGCACCCCCCCGGCACACCGGACAGGGCGGCACGGGGCACGCGGTCGGCGCCGCCGGCACGGCCGCCGTCCGACGGTCCGTCACCGCCATCCACCCACCGCGGGGGCCCAGGGCCGACCAGGCCAGGCCGCCCGTGCGGCAGCGGCGGGACCGGAGCCGGCACGGGGCGCTCCCGCTGCTGGCCGCCGACGTGCTGGCCACCGTGGTGGCCACGGTCGTCACGCCCGGGCTGGAACTCCCGCGCGAGGCGGCCGTACCGCTCGCCGTCCTGCTCGCCCTCCTGCACGCCCAGGGCGGGCTGTACCGACCGCGGCTGGCCCCGTCCGCGCTCCTCGAAGTGCCCGCGCTGGCCGGGCGGGCCGCCGCCCTGTGGTGCGGGGCCGCCGCCGTCGGCGCCGCCGTCGAGCCCCGCCAGGCCCTCGGCTGGTGGGCGCTGCTGGCCGCCGTCTGCCTGCAGACCGCCCTGACGTGCGCGGGCCGTGGCTTCGTCAACCAGCTCCGCCGCCGCTCCTGCCGCCGCCGGCCCGCCTCGGCCCTCGTCGTCGGACCGGCCGCCGGCTCCGCCGCGGTCGCCGCCGCCCTGCACGGGCACCCCGAGTACGGCCTGCGGCCCGTCGGGCTCGCCGACACCGCGGCCGGCACCGAAGGCGACGGCGCGATGCCCGTCCTCGCCACCCACGAGGACATCCGGCGCGCGGTCATCCAGAACTCCGTCCGGGCCGCCGTCTTCACCCGGCCGCCGGAGGCGGACGAGCACACCGCCTCCCTCGTCCGCCTCTTCCACGACCACGGCTGCCGGCTCTGGCTCGCCGACCCCGCCGGAACCGCCAAGGTCACCGACATGCGGGTCGCCCAGCCCGCCGACCAGCTGTGGGGGTACGCCGTCCAGCCGCTGCTGCCGCGCCCCGCCCGGCAGCTGGAGCGCTGGGCGAAGCGGGGCCTCGACAGCGCCCTCGCCCTGTGCGCGCTGATCGCCGCCGCTCCGCTGATGGGGGCGTGCGCCCTGGCCGTGCGGATCTCCGACGGGCCCGGGGTGATCTTCCGTCAGGAGCGGGTCGGCCTGTACGGGCGTCCCTTCACCCTGCTGAAGTTCCGTACCCTGCGCGCCGACGCGCACGAGTCCGCCACCCGGTGGACCGTCGCCGGGGACAACCGGATGAGCCCCGTCGGCTCGTTCCTGCGCAAGTCCTCCCTGGACGAGCTGCCGCAGCTGTGGAACGTGGTGCGCGGCGACATGAGCCTGGTCGGCCCGCGGCCCGAGCGGCCCTTCTTCGTCGCGAAGTTCAGCAGTGTGCACCCCGGCTACGAGGCCCGGCACCGGATGCCCGTCGGGATCACCGGGCTCGCGCAGATCAACGGCCTGCGCGGGGACACCTCCATCGAGGACCGGGCCCGCTTCGACAACCACTACATCGACACCTGGTCCCTGTGGCAGGACCTGTGGATCCTCGCCCGCACCGCGGCCTCCTTCTTCCGCTTCCGGCTGGGGGGCAGCTGACCATGAGCCTCGCCGTGACGACGATCGGCGGCGCCGCGGCCCGGTCGGACGTGCCGCGCCTGGTGCGGCGGCACTGGCCGCTGCTGCCGCTGGTCGCGACCGTCCTGATGCTGCTGGTGCCGGTCCCCGCAGGCGACGCCAGCACCTCCGGCAAGGTCGGCCCGGCCGACGCGGCCTCCCTGCTGCTGGTACTGGTGTGCGCGGTGCAGGCGCTGCGCGGCCGGGTCCGGTCGCTGAGTCCGCTCGCGGTGCTGGTGCTCGGGGCGCCCGCCGTGGGGCTGGCCGTGGCGACCGCGACCGCCGGGGATCCCGCCGCGGCGCTGCCGGGGTTCGTCCGCTACCTGCAGGTGTTCGTCCTGGTCCCGGTGGCGGTCGTGCTGCTGGTGCGCGACGCCGGGGAGTTCCGGGTGGCCGCCGGGTGCTTCACGGTGCTGGCCCTGGTCCAGGGCGCGGTCGGGGTCGTGCAGTACGTGACCCACACCGGTGCCTCCTACCAGGGCGAGGACGTCCGGGCCGTCGGCACCTTCGGCCCCGGCGACGTGATGGGCATGGCCACCGTCGTGGCGTACGGGCTGGTCGTGGCGACGGCCGCCGCCCTGGCCCCGGGCCTGCCGCGGCCGGTGCGCCGGGTGGCGGGCGGCACGGCGCTGCTCCTGGTGGTGCCGCTGGTGCTGTCGTTCAGCCGGGGCGCGTGGATCGCCACGGCCGGCACGGCGGTGCTGGTGATGCTGCTGGCCGGGATCCGGCGGGGAGTGCGGGTGCTGCTGGCCCTCACCGCGCTCGGGGTGGTGCTGGTCGGCGGGCTCGGGGTCGGGTCCGCGATGGTGGCCGAGCGGCTGACCTCGATCACCCAGGTCTCCAGCGCCCCCGACCAGTCGGTCACCGACCGTTACACGATGTGGGCCGCCGCCGAGTCGATGTGGCGGGAGCGGCCCGCGGTGGGCGTGGGCCTCAAGGGGTTCCCGGCCCACCGGGACGGGCACGCCTCGCTCGGACTGTCCTCCGGTAGCGACACCGCCGGCGCCGGACAGGGGTACGTCCGCCAGCCACTGCTCTCCCCGCACAACATGTACCTGCTGGTCCTCGGCGAGCAGGGGCTGATCGGGCTGATCGCGCTGGCCGGCGGCTGGGCGGCGCTGCTGGTCGCCGGGGTCCGCCGGTACGCCGCGGGGCGCGCGCAGGACCCGTACGGCGCGGCCGGCGCGGGCGGACCGGACCGGTCGGACCGCGCGATCCGCGACTGCGGGCTGATCGCGATCGGGCTCCTGGTCTGGCAACTCACCGACTTCCTCTACGCGGACATCGGCGGGCCGACCACCGTGCTCACCGGAGTGATCATCGGACTGGCCGCCTGGTGGGCCCTGCCGTCCCCGGCCGGCCCGCGCGCCGCTTCCGGTGCGGCCGGCCGGTGACCGATACGACGCCCTGGAGGCGGCCCGCAGCCGCGGCGACCGACGTTGCCG